>NZ_JBHFOM010000013.1:0-97340 GCF_053543955.1 Colwellia sp. E150_009 | reverse complement strand
CTAAAGAAGTTATTTGCAAAAATACTGATGTAGAAAAAATAAATACAATTAGATCACAAATTTAATCAAAATGGTATTATAGTGAATCTTGAATAAAAAGAGTGTTTTTGATATTAAGTGACAAATAAGTGAGTTTTTACTGGTAATAAATGAGTGTTTGTTGGTAAAAAGTGATCGTTCTTTTACCAACTGATTTTTGCTAAATTATAGCGCTTTAGGTAGGTCATAAATGTTACCGAACGAATCTATTTGAGTGAGATAAATTCTTAAATCAAGTTCAATGTGATGATAGCTTGGTAACATATGCTGACACAATTGATAAAATGCTTTGTTATGCTCTTTCTCTTTTAAATGCGCTAATTCATGTACTACTATCATTTGTAAAAACTCTTCAGGGGCTGATTTAAATACAGTGGCTATACGAATTTCATTTTTACTTTTTAATTTACTACCTTGCACCCGTGAAACAAAACTATGCAATCCCAGAGCATTATTAATGACGTGTATTTTATCGTCGAATTTAATTTTACTTAGCGGTGATGATTTTTTTAAATATTGATTCTTCAAATTCATCACAAAAGATCTTAAGACCTTGTCGTTAGTTATATTGTGTGGTTTAGGATATTTTGACAATAAATATTTACTTAAAGTTTTTTCTTCCAACATTGAACTAACTTGACGTTGTATACTAGGGGGGTAAGAAGATATATATTTTAACTTAGTCAATTTATCATAATGATTACGGAAAACTTAGGTTATTATTGTAATAATAAATTGGTTAAATTGCACCGTTATTTTATGTTTAATCGGTTTTTCAATTGAAAAAAAATAGCAGTTATGCGATTATCAGTCGCAAGTATTCTTGTTGGTTTAAAGTCTTGCCATTTACCTTTCTTAAAACATTTATGGTTATGCTAGTTTGCTTGGCTTTTATAAGCCAATCATTAGCGTCTACTGTGATGTCTTACCATATGACTTCTCATTCTATGATGGGAATGGCACAAATGCCAATGATGGAGTTAAATCAGAAAAGTGAAAATGTGAAAACTGTGGCAAAGAAGTCTTCTGATGATTCACAATCATCAACCCAAGACTGTTGTAGTAAAACATGCAATTGTTTTACAGGTGGGTGTTCAAGTGCTGCTGTTGCTTTAATTAAGTCTGACAGCAATTACCATTTCATGATTGATTTATCATCAAAAATACTTTCCAATAATCATTTGGCTCGAAGCCATAAACCATCTACATTGTATCGACCTCCAATAGTAAGCTAAATATAGCGTAAGTGTGTCTAAAATTTGACTCATTTATTCATTGATTTCTGCTTTATGACTAGTGCTTTTTGAAAGCTCTTCTAATCATATTAATCCTAATTATATTATTTTAACTTTTTGAATTTAAGGTTATTAATTTATATCCCTATTGGAGGGGTTATGTTTGTAAAAAAATCAAAAAAAATAGTTTTAATGCATATTATCACTGTTTTTTTACCAATATATCTTGGTGCGGTTGAGTATCCTACAATTTCGAACGATTCGATTCTATCGATCGATAATGCCATTAAAGCTGCGCAAGTTGGTGATCCTTGGGTGAAAGGAAATATTCATAAACAGCGCGCTATTCAGTCTTTGAGTATTGCTGCAAGTACGATGGCCGATCCTAAAATATCATTGAGTTTTGCTAACCTACCAGCCAATAGTTTTGAATTAGAACAAGAAGGAATGACACAGGCTAAAATTGGCATTTCTCAGGTGTTTCCTCGTGGCGATACGCTTGATATTAAAAGCCAACAATTGAAAACTAAAAGTGAGGCATTTCCCTACCAAAGAATAGACAGAGCAGCAAAAGTAGCGGTTACTGTTGGTGCATTATGGCTAGATGCATACCGTGTTCAGCAGAGCATTGCTTTAATTGAGAAAAACAAATCGTTATTTGAGCAAATAGTGGATGTAACAATGGCAAACTACTCGTCTACACTAGGTAAAATTCGTCAACAAGACGTTTTACAAGCACAATTAGAGCTGGTTCGGTTAGATGATCGGCTTGAACAATTAGAGCAAGAAAAAAATCGTTTCAAAGGAATGCTAACACAATGGATAACGACAATTTCTTTGAGTGAAATACAGTTTAGCTCGCAACTTCCCCAAATTGATTTACGTAATCCAGCCATAATTTATAATGAAAATTGGCTTCAAATAGATGAATTAGCACCATATTTATCAAATCATCCAGCTGTTATTGCAATAGAAAAGCAAGTTAACGCAACAGAAACAGAAATTACGTTGGCAAAACAGAAATTTAAACCAGAATGGGGAGTAAATGCAAGTTATGGCTACAGACGTGATGACTCTATGGGCAATAGTCGCGCTGATTTATTCTCTGTAGGTGTAACATTTGATTTACCACTATTTACTCATAACCGACAAGATCAAAACCTAAACGCAGCAATATATCAAACAGAAGCAGCTAAAACGGAAAAAACACTGGTACTCAGACAGTTATTTGGTGCTTTTTCTAGCGCAAAAGGAAGATTGTTGAGTTTAAAAAAACGGCAAAAATTATATACATTTACGTTATTACCCCAGCTAAAAGAGCAAGCAGAAGCTTCTTTAACCGCTTATACCAATGACGATGGTAGTTTATCAGAAGTCGTTCGGGCACGTATTGATGTATTAAACACTGAAATTAATGAGTTAGCACTGAATGTTGAAGAGCAGAAAATTAGACTAGAGCTTAATTACCTTTTTGTGGGTAGTGTTAATGCAGATTATTCACAAATTAAAACTGATTTGAATAATGTAAATTTTAGTTTTGTTAAGTCAAGTATTAGCACTGAAAAACTTGATCTGTTAGGAGAAAAATAGTGAGCATAGTTAACAAAGCAAACCAGATTAAATTGATTGTCGGTGGTATGGTTTTAGGGGGGCTTATTATGTTTGGTATATTTTATTTGATGTCAGGTCCATTAAATAACCAAAAAATTAATGAGTCTTATGAACAGAAAAAGATCCTGTATTGGGTTGCGCCAATGGATGCAAATTACAGGCGTGACAAACCTGGTAAATCGCCTATGGGGATGGACTTAATACCTGTTTATGATAACCAAGGAAGTGGGGAAAATGAAGGGGCTGGTACCGTTAAAATATCACCTGAAGTGGTCAATAATTTAGGCGTAAGAATCACAAAAGCCCGATATAAACGTTTGCAAACAGAAATAAATACTGTGGGATATATTACTTATGATGAAAATAAACTGATACATATTCACCCGCGAGTTCAAGGCTGGGTAGAAAAGTTATATATTAAAGCGGTTGGCGATGCAGTTAAAAAGAATCAACCTTTATACGATATATATTCACCTGAATTGGTGAATGCACAAGAGGAGTTGTTGCTGGCAGTATCACGCAAAAACCAACAGTTAGTTGATGCAGCTAAAGATCGTCTTCTCGCTTTAAAATTCCCTTTGGTTAGTATTAATCAACTTATCAAAGATAAAAAAGTACAACAATTTGTTACTTTTTATGCACCACAGCAAGGAATTGTGAAGCAATTGGACATCCGAGAAGGTTTTTATGTAAAACCAGAGACAATGATGTTATCCATTGTTGATTTAAGTGAAGTGTGGGTAAAAGCAGAGGTGTTTGAAAGCCAAGCAGCTCTAGTTTCAATGGGAGATAAAGTAGACATGACCCTCGATTACTTACCAAATAAATCATGGTCAGGTCAAATTGAGCATATCCACCCTATGATTAACGCCAAAACGAGAACCGCCATTGTTCGGTTACGGTTTGACAATCTAAATGGTGAACTTAAACCGAATATGTTTGCGCAAATTTCAATTCATACATCGGTAGACAAAAAAGCATTGTTAATTCCCAAAGAAGCTCTGATCAGAACAGGTATTCAAAACAGAGTAGTACTTGCTTTAGGTGAAGGTAGCTTTAAGTCAATTGCTGTTTCTGTAGGGCGATTTGACAGCGAAAATGTTGAAATAATAACAGGGATTAATGAAGGAGATAAAATAGTAAGCTCCGCACAATTTTTACTTGATTCTGAATCTAGTAAAACGTCTGATTTTAAACGCATGCATCAGGAAAACGTGCTAAATGAGCCATTAAGTGCTGAATCTGTAGCAATTGCTTCTGCTACTGTAAACGGTACAGTTGTATCTGTCATGACAGAACAGAGAATTGCCACTATTGATCGTGAAGCGATTGAAAAGTGGGGACGTAAAGCTGACACAGTTGATTTTATTGTTGAAGATAACATTGATATGAATTTATTTTCACCTGATGCTTATGTGATGTTTACCTTTGAAATTAGAGAAGGTAATTTCATTATTGTTAGCGCAATGCTCATGCCCAAACTTGACACAAGTTCGTCTGAACTTAACAATGAAGCTAACGGTAAAGGAGTGGAATAATGATCACCTCTATTATTCGTTGGTCTGTAGGTAATCGCTTTTTAGTTTTGTTAATAACCTGCTTACTTGTAGGCGTTGGCTTATATTCCGTTAATAAAACGCCAATCGATGCATTGCCTGATTTATCTGATGTGCAAGTGATTATTAAAACAAGTTACCCAGGACAAGCACCACAAGTAGTTGAAGATCAAGTAACCTATCCACTGACAACTGCTATGTTGTCAGTGCCGGGCGCTGAAACTGTTAGAGGTTTCTCCTTTTTTGGTGACTCTTATGTTTATGTTATTTTTGATGAAGATACAGATCTTTATTGGGCACGATCAAGGGTACTTGAATATTTAAGTCAAGTTTCTCCTAATCTTCCTGATGCTGCCCGCCCACAATTAGGCCCTGATGCATCGGGTGTTGGCTGGGTATATTTGTATGCATTAATAGATAAAACAGGTCAACATGACTTAGGTCAACTGCGCAGTTTACAAGACTGGTTTATAAAATTTGAGCTACAAACAGTATCTGGTGTGTCTGAAGTTTCAGCACTTGGTGGTATGGTTAAACAGTACCAAGTAAAAATTAATCCTGACAAACTACGTGCTTTCGAAATTCCACTTTCTCATATTCAATTGGCTATTAAACAAGGTAATCAAGAAATAGGTGCCTCTGTCATTGAAATGGCCGAAGCTGAGTACATGATACGCGCTACGGGCTACATTAAAAGTGTTGATGATTTAGAAAATATTCCATTAGGAATTAATAAAAATGGCGTACCGTTATTGCTAAAACATGTTGCTGACATTGGTACGGGGCCGCAAATGCGTCGCGGTATCGCAGAACTGAATGGCGAAGGGGAAACTGTTGGTGGCATAGTTGTAATGCGTTTTGGAGAAAATGCCCAACAAGTTATTAATCGAGTAAAAGAAAAACTTGAACAGCTCAAAAAAGGATTACCCGAAGGCGTTGAAGTCATTCCTGTGTATGATCGTTCTGCTTTAATTGAGCGAGCAGTAAATAATTTAGCATATAAACTATTGGAAGAGTTTGCGGTTGTAGCATTGGTTTGTGTTATTTTTTTGTTTCATGTTCGTTCTTCTTTAGTTGCTATTATTAGTTTGCCCGTAGGTATTTTAACTGCATTTATTGTAATGCATATGCAAGGTTTAAACGCTAATATTATGTCATTAGGTGGGATAGCGATTGCCATTGGCGCTATGATAGATGGTGCTATTGTTATGGTAGAAAATATGCATAAACACATGGAACGTCTTACTGCTCAAGGAAAATCACTAACCAACGAAAATAGATGGCAAGTAGTGACCGAGTCAGCAAGTGAGGTGGGACCTGCTTTATTTTTTAGTTTGCTAATCATAACAGTAAGTTTTGTGCCTGTTTTTACTTTAGAAGCCCAAGAAGGGCGCATGTTTGCACCCCTTGCTTTTACTAAAACCTATGCGATGGCCGCTTCTGCAGCCTTAGCTATTACTTTAGTTCCTGTATTGATGGGTTACTTTATTCGAGGTAAAGTATTATCTGAACATAAAAATCCAGTAAATAGATTTTTAACCTTTATATATCTTCCTGCTTTAAAAACTGTTTTAAAATTTCCTAAAGTAACATTAGTGGCTGCAATGGCTGTGCTAGCATTTGGTGTTTATCCTCTTGATAAAATTGGTAGTGAATTTATTCCACCACTTGATGAAGGTGATTTAATGTACATGCCGACAACTTACCCTGGAATTTCTATCGGTCAAGCACGCCAACTTTTACAGCAAACGGACAAATTGATTAAAACGGTCCCTGAAGTGAAAACCGTATTTGGTAAAGTAGGTCGAGCTGAAACTGCTACTGATCCTGCACCCCTGACAATGATTGAAACCTTTATTCAGTTCAAACCAAAAGATCAATGGCGAACAGGGGTTACTTCCGAAAGCTTGAAAAGCGAATTAGATGCATTGGTTAAATTACCTGGAGTGACTAACGCTTGGGTTATGCCAATAAAAACACGTATTGATATGTTAGCAACGGGAATAAAAACACCTGTCGGAATTAAAATTGCTGGTGCTGACTTATCGGTTATTCAAGAGATAGGGAAACAGTTAGAGTTAATATTAAAAGAGGTACCTTTTACGACATCAGTATATTCAGAGCGTGTGGTTGGTGGTCGCTATATAAAAATTGATATACAAAGAGAGAAAGCCGCACGTTACGGTTTAAATATTGCTGAAATCCAGCAAGTGATTGCTACCGCTATTGGTGGAATGAATATTACTAAGACAGTTGAAGGATTAGAACGTTACCCTGTAAGTTTGCGATACCTTCAAGACTATCGAGACTCGCCTGAACAGCTATCATTATTGCCTATTATTACGCCGAACGGTCAACACATCTCATTAGGCGATGTAGCTAGCATAAAGGTAGAAGATGGCCCACCAGGTATCAAATCTGAAAATGCTCGTTTGAATGGTTGGACATTTGTTGACATAGAGGGGATTGATGTTGGAAATTATGTTATTGCAGCGAAAAAAATAGTAGCTGAGAAATTAGCATTACCTGTGGGGTATTCTGTTGCATGGGCTGGGCAATATGAGTATATGCAACGTGCTAAAACAAAATTGGCATATGTTGTTCCGTTAACGTTATTTATTATTGTTATTTTATTGTATTTAAATTTTCGGAGTGTAATTGAAGTCGCTATTATCATGGGTACTTTACCATTAGCCATGGTTGGTAGTATTTGGTTAATGTACCTAGAGGGCTATAATTTTTCAGTTGCAGTAGGTGTGGGGTTTATCGCCCTTGCAGGTGTTGCTGTTGAAATAGGGGTTATTATGTTGGTGTATTTAAGCCAAGCATACCAAGAAATGTTAAAAGAGCACCAGTTAGCAGGCATTGTGACAACAAAAGAAGATGTGTTACAAGCAGTTGTTCATGGAGCAGGTTTACGAGTCAGACCAGTAATGATGACCGCTGCGGCTATTATTGTTGGCTTATTACCAATTTTATATGGTACAGGAACTGGTTCAGAAGTGATGAGCCGTATTGCTGCACCAATGGTTGGTGGCATGCTAAGTGCCGTAATGTTAACTTTACTTATTTTACCTGTGTTATTTTATTTATGGCGTTCGTTATCGGTAAAAAATATGTCTGCCAATGGAAAGCAGGAAACTATCAAATTAAACAGTAAATGAATTAACATTGTTATGTTTTTGTACTGATTAAAAATATCTTAAACGAGTTGAGATTAAGTATGATCTATATCAGTATGGTTTCAGGAAAACTTTGTATTATTTATAAGGTTACATGGCACTACTAATCATGGGCTATAAATGAATATATAAGCCATTTATTGTGCGGAACAGGGAAGGAATTATGAGCATATAAAATACAGTGATCATCTGTATTTTGCAGGCAGTAGCTCCCTATGGTTAGTTAATACCCGGGATCTATATTGCTCGCAAGTAATACCTTTTTATAAAACTAAACGCTAGTTAAAACTTCTTGTATAAAGTTAACATGTAAGCAAGTGTATTTACTGGTATTGGAGATTCAAAAATGAGAATAACATTTCTTGGTGGTACGGAAACAGTAACAGGCTCAAAATATTTCGTTGAAACCCAAAACACCAAAATTTTAGTCGATTGTGGTCTTTATCAAGGCTATAAATGGTTACGTGAACGCAATAGAGAACCTTTACCGTTAGATATTAAGGACCTTGATGCTATTGTACTAACCCATGCACATTTGGATCATTCTGGTTTTATTCCTGTCTTGTACAAACAAGGCTACAGGGGACCTGTTTTTACTCACGGTGCTACAACAAGTTTATGCTCTATTTTACTACCAGATAGTGGTCATATTCAGGAAGATGACGCTAAGTTTTATGGTAAACATAAACTCAGTAAACACAAAAAGCCTGAGCCTTTATATGATAAAGCTACGGCAGAAGCTTCTCTTTCATTATTCAAATCGGTTAATTTTGACCAAGAATTTTCGATAGGAGATATCGATATTACGCTACAAAGTGCAGGGCATATTTTGGGAGCAGCAAGTGTTATTTTAAAAGCAGAAGGAAAGCGTGTTGGTTTTTCTGGTGATGTGGGGCGGCCTAACGATGATATAATGTACCCACCTAAACCTTTACCTGAACTTGATTTATTATTACTAGAGTCAACCTATGGTAATCGTTTACATGATAAAGGTGATCCATACGAGCAACTTGCTGAGATTGTTAATTCAACAGCCAAAAAAGGTGGTGCTTTGTTAATTCCTAGTTTTGCTGTAGGTCGAACAGAATCAATACAACATATGCTAGCAACATTGATAAAAGAAGAACGTATTCCTCAATTGCCTATTTATCTTGATAGTCCAATGGCCATTAGTGTTTTTGATATTTATTGTAAATATCATGATTTAAACCGTTTAACAAAACAAGCATGTCAGGAAATGTGTGATATCGTTTCATTTACTCGAAAGGTTGATGACTCTAAAGCATTGGCCGATTTAGTGATGCCGCATATTATTATTGCTGGAAGTGGCATGGCAACGGGTGGACGTATTCTACATCACATGAAACGACTTATTGGTGATTACCGCACAACGATACTGTTTACAGGCCACTCTTCAGGAGGAACGAGAGGTGCAAAAATGATTGCTGGCAATGATACTGTAAAAATACATGGAAAATGGTTACCTATTAAAGCAAAGGTAGAAGCCTTGCATGGTTTATCTGGTCATGGTGACTATGCTGATATAACACAATGGCTATTATCTTCAAAACTAAAAAAGAATACAAAAATTCAATTGGTTCATGGTGAACCAGAAGCAAGTGAAGCAATGCGTGATCATTTACGACAAACAACTAAATTTGATGTAGAAGTAGCGAGTTATCATAAAATTCTGAGAGTTTAATGTTAAACCATCTACTTAACTAAAAAATCCACCTTTTAATAAAGTAAGTTATTGAAAGGTGGATGCTTGTCATTTTAATGTTGTTTATGAAAAACTATGATAAGTTTTTTGTGTTTTTAAACACGGCCTATTGGCCATCAGGAATTAAATAAGCGAGATCTTCATCATCATCAGCATGAAAATCATACCCTCCTTCAAAATCATCATTTAACTCATTGGCAACAGCGATTGGTAATTCTAAAATTTCTTGAATATAAAGAGTTATTGTTGCTTGCTGTTTAATAATGCTTTTCAAATCATTAAAATCTAATAAATCTATTTTTTGTAGGTATTCTTTTGTTAAGCTGGGTAATTGTTCAGTAAAGCTAATTATACAAGTGTCTATGTTTTTCAGTAGTATATCTTTCTCTGTAGCAGTTAAATAAGCAATTAATTGTTGAAACAGCGAATGAGTGAAAACTTTTTTATCGCTATCAATAAGCAGTAACGCAATAGCTGTATTAAGAAATTTTTGTAATTCAAATAACAATACGTCTTCATCATTATCAATAAGCAGTGTATTAGCACAATAATTTGCGGCAATACTTTTGTAAACTTGTAAAAGCTTAGCACTTTGGTAGCCTTCCTCTACAATAGCGGCATGCATTTGTTTAATATCAGAAGTATCATTGATAGCTAAGGCATAACGAGTTAAAGGTATTTCTTCAAAGTATGAAGGGGATATTGTTTTAAGCTGAGTATATTTAGCCCAGCCAGCCCTAAAGCAATAAACAATTCCTTGGCTTTTTATTATTTCTTTGGCCTTTTCAGTTTCATTATCACAAAGATCTAACAAGCCTAAATTGCTTAATCCCAATACAATTTCACACGCTTTATTTATTTGGTCAGCATAAATTATTGATAAGTTATCAGAGGCTATTCTCAACGACATATCTGATAATTGTTGCTTAGTTTTATGCATAAATTCGGGTGAAAAATATCCCTCATTCTCTCCATCTTTTAATGTTAAAAGTAGAAAAGGGTGATTTCTTAACTTTGCAATATTCATTGATAAATCCTAATCAATTAAAGTGGCGCAAACATATCGTCAGTATCCATTTCAACGGCTGTTACTCTTTGTTTATTAGCATTTTGTTTTAATGAATTTTCAATGTTTTCTAAGGTACCGTTAGTACTGACTGTCATTATTTCTCGATAGGCTTCTTCGCTTAATGTTTTTATTTTCATCAACAGTTCTTCAATACTGCCAGAGGTTTGTTCTTCATCTTCTTCTAATTCTGAAAAATCATGTCCAACAAAAGGTAATGATAAATATAAAAGACCAAAATCATCTTCTACAATGGCGTTTAATACTTCTAACCTTTTTTCCTCATCATCATTAGAAAGAAAAATTTGTGTTAATAAACTGTGTGCTTCAGTTTGCGCACAAAATACTTGGTCTTCAGCCATATTTTGCCAGTACGATGGCTCAACATTTAATAATTGTTTAATTGAGTCAGCATCCATTAGCCAGGTTGCAATAGACGGAATAGTTGCGTCGTGCTCTCTAACAATTTTAGCTACGGTTAATATATCCATTTCTGTTAAGACAGCAAGCATTGTCTCATCGCCTTGCTCTGACGCTATTCTTTCTAATGAAGTACCTGCGCGTCTGCCGCTATTTTGTGCTTGTTCAATAATATCGCTAGCAAGAATTAATGCATTTTTTGTCAAAGTGATTCCTTAAACTTATATGGTTATTAATTAAGTGAATTAACGGGGTTATTGAAGAGACCTTAAAAAGGTTTTCTTAATAATTTTCATCAAAGTCAGTAGCTTCGTAGTCATTAGTTTCATAATTATTTAGCTGTTCATCTTCTTCATCTTGAGATTTTATTGGTGTAGCATCATAATTATTATAAAAATGAATAAGTAATACGGCTATTTTTAAATCTTGCTCTGCGTGAGTCATGATTTCAGTAATGCAGGTTCTAGCATCAGCATGCACGCCAATAAAAGGCTTAACTTCAGCCCATGTAGGTTCTTCTGCGAGATTAATTTTTGCTAATTTTTTACCATCAATTTTAATTTTATTTGATATTGCCATCGCTAATTGGTCTACCATACCACTAAATAATAAAGGCATGGCTTTCAATTGCTCAAATAAATTTGATAAATAATTTGTCAATAAATCAGGGTTTTCAGGATCAGCTAATGAGGTCATGTTCTCTAAATACAGAGAAAAGTCGTCAGTTAAATAATCAGGTAAGCTTTGTTCGGTTTGCATCTATTCTTCCCTAATGGAGAGTCTAATTAAATGACTTAGAAAGAGTTTAAAAAATGTTTCATAAATAAACAAGTTCACATACTCATCAAATGTTAGCGTAAAGCATTTTGCCAAAAAGAATCTGTTATTTCTCGGGGATCTGTAATAACAGTATAGTTAGTTTTTAAATATAAAGATCGCTTCTTAGGATCTGATATTACATCGTAAGCTTCTTGAATAGCTTGAAACTTTTCTTTAGCTTCGCTGCTATCATTTCTATCAGGGTGATATTTGTTAGCGAGCTTTTTATAGGCTTTTTTAATTTCGATAGTCGTGGCAGCACGACTAACACCTAGTTGTTCAAAATGATCCATAAACTGACTATTTACCCTTTGCTGAATATTTTAACATAATAGCGAATATAACTGGCGCAATTCTACCTTTGAAATGACATTATTTATATCTTTATGTTTGCTTATTTGTTGTTTAATACGTCGGTTGAGTTCATTATCGTTTTACTCTGATTATATTGTACAAAAAATATGTGTAGGGAAGAAATTTAGGTGTGGAATCTAACGATAATATTTGTTGACCGTACGTAAAACATTGAGTTTATTTCATCAGTTGCTTTTATTAATAGAATAACTGTTTGTGTACCATAGTCTTTTCTATTTTTTTGATGTAAATTAATAATTAAAAGAGTTTACTCTTGCTGTATTTTCGTACGCTGTTTATTCTCTTTATTATTAAGCAAAAAAAGAGAAAAACATGACCGAAAATTATTTTAAAAAGTACCCAAACAAAGACGGATTTTTTAATGAGTATGGTGGCGCTTTTGTTCCCCCAAACTTAGAAGAAGAGATGAAAAAAATTAATGATGCGTATTTTGCAATCAGTAAGTCTCATAAGTTTATTTCAGAATTGAGAGACATTAGAAAGTATTATCAAGGTCGTCCAACTCCTGTTTATCATTGTCACCGCTTGTCAGAGAAATATGGAGGACAAATATACTTAAAAAGAGAAGATTTAAACCATACAGGGGCGCATAAACTCAATCATTGTATGGGCGAAGCATTACTTGCCAAACATTTAGGTAAAAAGAAGCTTATTGCAGAAACAGGTGCGGGTCAACATGGTGTTGCACTGGCTACAGCGGCTGCTTATTTCGGTTTAGAATGCGAAATTCATATGGGTGCTGTGGATATTAAAAAAGAATATCCTAATGTACAACGCATGAAAGTATTAGGAGCAAAAGTGGTTCCAGCTGTTCATGGTTTACAAACCTTGAAAGAAGCGGTGGACAGTGCTTTTGAGGCTTATCTTAAGGATCCTATTTCAACTATTTATTGTATTGGCTCTGTTGTAGGGCCTCATCCATTTCCAATGATAGTTCGAGACTTTCAACGTGTTATTGGTATTGAAGCAAGAGAACAATTTTTTGAGATGACAGGCGAATTACCCGATAGTGTTGTTGCATGTATTGGTGGCGGTAGCAATGCCATTGGTATGTTTTCAGCGTTTTTAGATGACGATGAAAGTCAGTTATTTGGTATAGAGCCTGCTGGAAAATCATTTGAAGTTGGGGAACACGCAGCGACGATGACATTAGGAAAACCAGGCATGATTCATGGGTTTAAATGTTATACATTGCAAGATGATAATGGTGAGCTAGCTCCCGTACATTCTATTGCAAGTGGCCTAGATTACCCAGGGGTTGGCCCCGAGCATAGTATGCTAAAAGACTTAAATAAAGTGACTTACGATAGTATTACAGATAAAGAGTGTATTGATGCTTTTTATGAGTTAAGTCGATTAGAAGGTATTATTCCTGCTTTAGAAAGTGCTCATGCGGTTGCGTATGCGATAAAGCTTGCGCAAAAATTTCCAGAGAAATCAGTGTTAGTTAACTTAAGTGGGCGAGGCGATAAAGATCTAGACTATGTTGTTGATACTTTTGGGTTACCTGAGTAAATTTGAAAAATCCACACCGTACAACTAAATGATTAATTAAAACAGCCAGTGTAAATTCAAGAATTTAGCTGGTTGTTTTAAATATCTAATTACTCACTACAAGAACATTTTTAAAAATAATCTGTAGCTTGATTAGGTTTAAATTATAATAAATCTGTTAAAGCAAAGCCAATACCAAAGCGTTGTTGTTTATAGTTGTAATCAATCAAGCTCTCGCCATAGCCATTAAAATATTGTGCATAACCTCTTAATTTCCCCCATAGAGGAAAAGTGAAGCCTAATTCTATTGCCCCGTGATGTACCGCAAAATTTTCTCTGAATTTTAGTGATATTTCATAATTTTTACGCCAATCATAAGCTAAGCCAAGTTCAAAATGGCCCATGTATTTATCAATGTCTGGGTTGTCATCACCAATGGTTTCGTGGGATGTAACTTTGCCACCTTCAGGGATTCTATACCATGGGCGTAACGAGAAAGCGAAATTGTTTTTTTCAAAAAGAAAGGTAACATATACTCTATTCCAACTACGAGAAAGTAATTCTGAACGCCCATTTGATTGGTGTTCAAAGCCAAATATAAGCGCTGTATTTGTACTGAAAGGATGCCAATTAGTTGGGGTGAAATAGAAAAATTCTGGTTGATAATTTGTTTCTCTGAAAGGGCGAGAAAGGTTACCTGTGTAGAGTTGCCACCATGATTCTAAAGTAAAGCCAAAATATAGCTGATCGCCTATATTTAATAGGCTACCTGAAGTTAAAGGTACTTTAATACTTAATTGAAACTTTGCTTCAACATCTTTAATTTCTTCAGACCAATTTGAAAGCTCATCATAAACTTCGGTATTTATTGCATCTGTAATAGATACAGGAAGAATATAATTCATTTTATGCGGTGTTATAACATAGGGATTAAAAGCTTCCTGCCTCTCTTTTATCATGCGTTCTGATAAAGCTCCAAGTTCTTGATTACCTACCTGGCTTTTTATAATTTCTTTTTCGCACTGGTTTTCAATTTGTTGTAACGTTTGGTTTTTATCTGTTGTTTTAATTCTTTCAAACAGACAAGCTTGAAAAACATCTTCAAATGTTTGTTCAAAGGCCAAAGAGACATTAGAAAAGAAAAGCGTGATAAGACATAAAAACAGTAGTTTTAACATAGTAAAGTGAAGTTAAATTCAATAGTTAGTTAGTGTGTCAGTATAGCTTCGTCTAATCAAAATGTCATAAATATGTTAAGTTATCGCGCTTCAACAAAATTTAAAAGCTTTGATAAAATTACAGTCAATATTTAAGGTGGCTAAAGACAGATTAAATTTTATAAATCAAGTACTTCTTTGGCGGCTCTGAAGGCTTCTTGTAAAGCAGGAGCTCCACAATATACCCCACTGTGTAAGAGCACTTCACGTATTTCATCAGTAGTTGCGCCGTTATTTAATGCGCCTCTAATATGACCTTTTAATTCTTGTGGCGCTCTCAGCGCTGCTAACATTGCAATAGTTACTAGGCTTCGCGTTTTTAAATCTAATCCTGTACGCTGCCATGTTGAGCCCCAGCAATGTTCATTAATATAGTTTTGCATCGGCTCAGTAAATTCATCTGTACTGGCTAATGCTTTATCAACAAAACTATCGCCCATAACTTGCCGTCTAACTTTTTCGCCATTATTACTCATGTTTCATTCTCCAATTAATTCTTAGTTTAAGGTTTGTTTTTCATCCATATTGTGAAAATGAATACATTTAAACAATGTTCTTGTGAAAAAGCACTATTTTTTGTGAAGTGAATCATTATAAACAGCGCTATTTAAAGAATATTTCACGTTGGTTTAATGAGTAAACTCAACGTGAATTTCATGATTAATGTGGTGTGAAATGATAGTTAATGCTTTATTTTGGGAATGGCTCCATATTTGTCATTTTTTAAAGGAGAATACGCTTACTTGTTAGGTTTACGCTGGCGTAGGCACTTTTATTTTTATTAGCGCTTGCTGTAAATCAGCAATAATATCATTAACATCTTCCAACCCTACAGATATTCTAATTAGTGAGTCGGAAATGCCAGCCTCTGTGCGCTCTTCCTGTGTATAGGGGGAGTGGGTCATTGATGCGGGGTGTTGAATTAATGATTCTGCATCACCTAAACTAACGGCAATAGAGAATAACTGCATGTTATTGATAAAATTAGCGCCACCTGCTATATCGGTATTAAGTTCAAAAGCAATAACACCGCCAGCGGCTTTCATTTGTTTTCCAATGAATGAATTACCAGGGTGAGATTTTAAACCAGGATAGTAAACTTGATTAACAGCTTGATGATGTTCTAAAAACTCAGCAACAGTTTGTGCATTACGGCAATGACGTTCCATTCTAATAGGCAAGGTTTTTATACCACGCATAATAAGCCAAGCATCATGCGGACTCATGGTAGCGCCAATATCTTTTAACGTTGTTAATTTTATTTCGTTGATCATTTCAGTGCTGCCACACACTATGCCAGCAACTACATCACCATGACCATTTAAATATTTTGTGGCGCTGTGAATAACAATATCAGCGCCAAATTTTGCAGGTTGCTGTAAAACTGGTGTTAGGAAGGTATTATCAACAATAGAAAGCAGCTTGTTTTTTTTAGCAATGGCACAAATTTTTTCTAAATTAAGTACCACTAAATTGGGGTTGATAGGAGTTTCTAAGAAAATAAGTCTGGTATTTTCTTTAATCACGTTATTAATATTTTCAGGCACTGTCATATCGACAAAACTCACTTCAATACCAAATTTTTTTAACATGTGATTCATCAAAGCGAATGAGCAACCATAAACAGCTTTCGATGAAATAATATGATCACCTGCTTGTAAATTAGTGAGTAGGGCAGCAGAAACTGCCGCCATACCTGTTGCGGTAGCAGCTGCATCTTCCATACCTTCCATAGCGGCTACACGCATTTCTAATTGACGTGTGGTTGGGTTGCCTAGTCGAGTATATATATATCCCTCATTTTCACCAGCGAATCGGTCTGCCCCTTGCTTGGCGTTATCAAAAATAAAGGTTGAGGTTTGATAAAGTGGTGTTGCCAATGAACCAAATTGTTCATCGTTAATGCGACCAGAGTGAATGGCTTGGGTTTCTATTGATTGGCTATTGAAATGTTTTTGCTTATTTTTTCTCATGCTACGCTCAATTATTATTTAATGGTTTATACCGTGAGTTATATGTGTAGCAATTTGATTGCCAGTATTATTTTCTCTTAATATTTCAGGTGGTTATGTTTTTTGAAAGTATTCCTAATTTTCTTTTGTAATTTTTTTAGTACATCAGGTTGACGGTTTTTATAAAAAAATATAATGATATTGTATAAAGTCGTTTGTTTATGGATTTTTAGCTATATTTAATAGTGTTGTAATAATATAGTTACATGTATTAATTATATTACAGTGGTTTATGAGGATCGTAATATGCGCATAAAAATTCAATCAACAGACAGAATCGGTATTAGTCAGGAAATTCTGGCAATTTTTGCTAAGCAAGCATGGAATTTGAAAGCTGTTGAAGTTAGTACAGAATTTACCTTTGTGCACATAGAGCACTTAGCATTGTCACTAGAAGAAATTAATCAATGTTTAAAAACTGTTGAGGGTATTATCAGTATTAAAGAAGTGACTTTATTGCCTATTGAGCAGCGAGAAAATCATTTACAAACTTTACTAGACCGAATTCCTGATCCCATTATCGATATTGATTACAAAGGAACTATTCTTGCCGTAAATTCAGCCACACGTAAATTGATAAAAACAAAGAACACCTCAAAAATGATAATTGGATTATCTATTGAACATTTTATTGACCAAAAATACGTCAGTTTATTGAATGACAAAGCGAACACGTTATCTTTGGTATTTAATGGTAAAACCTATTTAGCAGATATCACGCCAGTAGTTGCTCCTGCAATCGTTGGTCAAGGCCAAATTACAGGTGCAATGATCACTTTACGCTCAATGACAGCTGTGGGGAGACAACTTTCGTTTATGCAAACACCCCATGAACACAGCTTTGATAATATTATTGGTCAATCTGCAAATATATTGCTTGTTAAAGCCCAAGGTGAGCGATTTGCAACGTTAGACCTTCCTGTACTGATTAGTGGCGAAACGGGGACAGGTAAAGAGTTAATTGCCCGTGCATTACATCAAAGTAGCAATAGAGCTAAAGCACCTTTTTTAGCTATTAATTGTGCTGCTTTACCCGAACATTTATTAGAAAGTGAACTTTTTGGTTACAGTGCAGGGGCTTTTACGGGGGCTAAAAAAACGGGTAAGCCTGGTTTGATTGAATTAGCCGAAGGTGGCAGTATTTTTCTTGATGAAATTGCCGAAATGTCGACTTATTTACAAGCTAAACTGTTACGTTTTCTACAAGACTTTTCATATCGCCGTGTTGGAGGCACAAAAGAATTACATGCAAATGTTAGAGTGATCAGTGCTAGCCACCAAAATTTATCAAAATTAATTGCAGAAAATCGTTTTAGAGAAGATTTGTATTACCGCCTTAATGTACTTAGTTTAGCGCTACCCTCACTTAGAGAACGTAGAGACGATATTATTTTATTAGCAACACATTTTATTGAAAATGCAGCCAAACAAGTAAAACAAACTGTAACGACAGTACCTAAATTAAGTGAACAAGCCTTGCTGTTATTACAGTCTTATCAGTGGCCAGGAAATATTAGACAACTACAAAATGTGTTATTTTCAGTGGTTGCATTAATGACCTCTTCAGTGATTAAGGTGCAAGCGGTTGAACAGGCATTAGCAAAATTTTCTCAAGAGACTGAACACTCACAAAATTATAGTAAAACTGAATTACTAACCATGGTTACTGATTGGTCAAGTGCTCAAGCTGACTTTGAAGAAAGTTTACTCTCTCAACTGTACCCTTTATTTCCAACAACACGTAAATTGGCTGAACGTTTGCGGGTTTCTCACAATAAGATTGCTATGAAACTGAGAAAATATGGTATTGGTTAGGTGTTCGTCATCTACTTCACTTTATCGTATTTTTTATTAACTTTAACGATAAATATTTTGTTACGTCTGAACTTAACGATAAATTAACAGGTGTGATATGTTTTTATGAGTTTTGATACATTATTAATAAAATAAGGGAAGCAGAAATGAAAACACAAATAAACATAATAAAACTAATACTGTTAAGCATATTGTTCATTGTAAGTACCGTAATTAGCGCTATTGAAACACAAAATAACTTTGAAAAAGGTCAACGAGCGCAACAAGATATTACCCGTGATACCCAAAGTAAAGGTCCTGAAATCGTTGAATTGGTTGGTATAAAGCCAAACATGCAAGTGTTAGATATTCTTGGTGGTGGTGGTTACTATTCTGAAATAATCAGCGAAAAAGTAGGCCAGGGTGGGAGTGTGTACTTGCACAACAACAAAGCTTACATGCCGTATGTTGAAAAAGAACTCGATGCTCGCCTTGGTGATAACCGTTTAGAAAACGTAGTTCGCTGGGATAAGGAAACAGATGATTTAGCGCTTAAAAAGCAAAGCTTTGATGCCATATTTTTTGTTTTAGGTTATCACGATATGTACCATACCGCAGAGGGTTGGAGCATCGATAAAGATGATTTTCTTAAACAGCTTGATGACTCTTTAAAAGTTGGCGGTAAACTCCTTATTGTCGATCATAGTGCTGTTGCTAATTCTGGCACTAAACATTCACAAAAGCTGCACCGTATTGATGTCGATTATGTGAAGAAAGAGCTGACAGGATTGGGGTATAAACTCATTGAGCAAAGTAGCATTTTAGCGAATCCTGAGGATGATCGTATGGGCTCACCTTTTAGTAAAGAAATACGTCGTAAAACCGATCGTTTTGTCTTGTTGTTTGAGAAAAAATAAGCGTATGCCTTTCTATATTTATTAATGAAAAAGCCTTAACACCTATAATGTTAAGGCTTTTTTTTACTTTAAGTTATCCTTTAACAGATTACGTTAACGTTTAAAAACCACATTGTTTGCCTTGGTTTTTATTTTTCAACCAAGTATGAAGCGGGGCAAAGTAATCTAAAATAGCCGTAGCATCCATTTGTTCATTACCCGTTAATACCTTATATGCTTGTTGCCATGGTTGGCTAGAACCCATTTCTAACATGGTATTGAGTGCTTTACCTGCCTCTTTATTGTTGTAAATTGAGCAACGGTGAATTGGATCGGTATTCCCCGAGATTTCACATAAAGCACGATGAAATTCAAACTGTTGAATGTGTGCTAAGAAATAACGGCTATAAGGAACGCCACCAGGAACATGGTATTTTGCACCCGGATCAAATGCATCAGCATCACGTGCAATTGGTGCGGCTACACCTTGATATTTTTCACGTAATTCCCACCAAGCCGTGTTGTAGTTTTCAGGTGTTATTTCACCTGAATAAACTTTCCAGCGCCATTGATCAACCATTAAACCAAAAGGAATAAAAGCGACTTTATCTAATGCTTTTTTCATTAATAAGCCGATATCTTTAGATTCATCAGGAATCGTGTCAATTAAGCCAATTTCTTTTAAATACTTTGGTGTTACTGAAAGAGCAATAGTGTCACCAATAGCTTCATGGAAGCCGTCGTTTGCGCTATTTTGAAAATACACAGGCTGATCTTTATAGGCACGTTGATAGAAATTATGCCCTAATTCATGATGTATAACCGAGAACTCTTCACCTGTTTTTTGAATACACATTTTAATGCGTAAATCGTCTTTAGAGTCTAGATCCCATGCTGAGGCATGACAAATAACGTCTCTATCGGCAGGCTTAGTAAATAATGAACGAGTCCAAAAGGTTTCGGGTAGTGGATCAAATCCAAGGGAAGTGAAAAATTTCTCAGCGCCTTTTACCATTTGTATTTCATCATAATTATGGGCTGCTAATTGTTTAGTTACATCATAACCAGGATCTGCATTTTCAGGGGCGACAACATCATAAATATTCCCCCAAGACTGTGCCCACATATTACCAAGAAGATGGGCTGGGATAGGTTTATCTTGTGGAACTTTATCTTCACCGTATTCTTTACCTAATTCGCTTCGTACATAACAATGTAGATCGTCGTATAAAGGTTTAACTTGTCCCCATAATCGGTCTAACTCATTAGCAAAATCATCAGCAGGCATATCATAATTTGAACGCCACATTGTGCCTAAGTCTTTATATCCTAAGGCTTTGGCTCCTTCATTTGTTAATTCGGCCTGACGGGCATATAAAGACTTCATAGGAGGGCTAATTTCACGCCAGCCTTGCCACATTTCTAAAAGTTCATCATAATCTCGAGAAGTTGCCATGGTTGATGTCATATCACCAAGGCTCAGTTTTTTCCCATCTTTAGTTGTGTAACTTCCTTTACCATAAATACTACCCAATTCAGCACCTATTTTAGCAAGTTCAGCTGATTTAGCTGAATCTTGTGGTGCAGGTAACACTAAAGATTGCTTTAAAAAATTTAGCTGACGACGCTGAGTTGGCGTTACATCAATATTATCAAACTCTGCTGCTTTGATGGCAAAACGCACACCTGCTTCGGTAGACTTTTGATTAGCTTCAGCAGCAAGCGATGCTGTATCTTCAGTAATAAAGTTTGAATATATCCATTCAGCGCGCGCACCTGATACACCCAACGCAGTCATCTCTTTTGCCACATCATCTAAAAACACTTGCGCGTCTTTACTTGTTAACGCAGTAGGTGATGTTTGTTCTGTTTTTGACGTTGTATTGGTAGCTGCCTTATCTTGATTACAGGCAGTTAATGACGTTACAACAACTAATGCAATCGCTGTAAATTTAAATGTGTTTGTTATATCTTTCATTATAAATAAGTGAGCTTTATTAATTATTTGGTGAATTTAGTATATTCAAAGATGCTACCAAAGCAAAGGGGCAAGAAAGGAAGAAAACAGGATCAAAAAGGCGATTATAAAAGGAAATGCCTTTGTGGAATTACTTGAAATTTAATAAGCTATTGATAAATTTCGTTTTAAGTAATTGATTAATAATTGAATACTTGTATTAAAAGAGGGTTGAAATACTCTGTTTAATTATTTTTGACTGTATAGAATATGTAACAGTTTGTAATTATTTGGCCTATTTAAAGTTAATTTTTTGTTAATTTATTTGCAATACCAATTAAAATAAAAAAGACTCAGAGCAGATTGACAGATCAGGCCACTGAGTCTGGAAGTAAACATGAATTGTTCACTAAGTTGGAGGCTTTTAGGGATTATTAGTTCAATTTTTCTGCATGAAATTTTAATATTATTAATTGTCTGTTGATGGCACTTGACCTGAGTGTTATAAATAAGCTATTTTAAACGCTTGTTTGAATTTTAATAAATAATGTTCTTGGCGTTATTGGTAAAAAGAAATATGAGTACAAAAAATAAAATTTTAGATGCAGCGGAAGTTCTTTTTTCGGATAAAGGCTTTAATGGAACATCATTAAGAGAAATTACCAGTCAAGCAGAGGTTAATTTAGCAGCGGTTAATTATCATTTTGGCTCTAAAAAAGAGTTAATTAAAGCAGTAATGTCTCGTTATATGAACGAACTAAGCCCTCGTTTAGAGGCTGCATTAGGAGCATTGTGCACTGATGAAGCGAAACCAAGCTTAATTGATGTTTTTTCAGCTTTTATTGACCCTTTATTGCATTTAAATACTTTTAAAAACAATGGTACCAGTATATTTTTACAATTACTTGGTCGAGGTTATACCGATAGCCAAGGGTTTTTAAGATGGTTTTTAACAACACAATACCCAGGTGTTTTTACTAATTTCACCGATGCTGTTCATAAAGCTTACCCTGAATTGAGCGCTGAAGAAATGTTTTGGCGTTTGCATTTTACCATGGGAACGATTGTTTTTACTATGTCTTCAAGCGACGCATTAATTGATATTGCATTAAATGATTTTGACCGAGAAGTTGATATAGCTGGAGTGATCAGACAAGTTATTCCTTATGTAGCCGCTGGTGTAGCAGCGCCTATTGTTAGATAAGCGCTATTACTTAATTAGCAGAGGAAATAGCGCATTTCAATATGTTACAGTTTTTTTGCGTGTATCATTCTGTTAATCAATATGATGGCAAAAGCTAAACTATAAACACCATAAACTACAACCATCCATTGCGGCATAGTATAACCTAAAAACTGCCAGTCAATATCTCCACAGTCACCTGTAGCTTCAAACAAGAAGGGGATCCATTCATGTAAGGGAGCCCAAGTAGGGAAATTTGGAATAAACTCACAACTAAAAAATAAAGATCCTGAATTTGCCTGAATTTCTACGTGTTCTAATGCAATTAATAATCCCCAAATGGCACCAGTGCCCCATAAAGCATAGGCAAAAATACGCATTAGTAAAAAATTAGCGCCAGTAAAGCCGATAACTCCAGCTAAAATAATAGCGCAAATAGCAGCGCGTTGGTAAACACACATGATACAAGGTGCTAAGTTTAATGCATACTGAAAATATAAAGCACAAAACTCTAACGCTAAAGCAGATAATGCTAACAATAACCATGGCTTAGAATGGGTAGTTAACTCACTTAAAAATTTCATTTTTGTCCTACTACTATTGTCAATATTCTTATGATTTCAATTTAACTATTATTAATCACAGATGTAAATCATGAATAAAAAATAATCATAAATAAAAAAGCTTCTAAAGAGTATTTAGAAGCTTTAAATAATAACAAACTTAATATTAATAATGTTATTGAAATTGTTACAAGTTTTATTTATTAATTTATTAATAAATGTACATAGATACTAGCACCATAACCTAATGCGATGACAGGTGTCCATTTTAAGTGGCTGAAGAAAGTATAATAACCACGCGCTTGACCCATAAGAGCAACGCCAGCAGCAGAACCTATTGACAATAAACTACCACCAACACCAGCCGTTAAGGTAACTAATAACCATTGTGTATGCGACATTTCAGGGTTCATGGTTAATACAGCGAACATTACCGGGATGTTATCAACAATTGCTGAAAGAATACCTACTAATATATTGGCAGTTGTAGGGCCTAATTGACCATACATAAATTCAGAGGTCATACCTAAATAGCCAATAAAACCTAAACCGCCTACAGCTAAAATAACGCCATAGAAGAAGAAAAGAGTATCCCATTCTGCTTTCGCAATTTTATCAAAAATATCAAAGTCGTCTTCAATTTGATGACCTGTTGGCATATCTGATTTATCAATTTCACCTTGGCCAGATTTACGAATATAGTAACCAAAGAATTTCAAGTAAGCTAAACCTAACATCATGCCGAATACTGGTGGTAAGTGTAGGAAGTTATGGAAAGATACAGCGGTAACAATGGTCAAGATAAACAGAGCTACAATCACTAATCCACCATGTTTAATATGTGTCATTTCTGTCGATTGAGACGTTGGGTTGCCTTTTGGAATGGCAAATTGCATTATTAATGCAGGCACAACAAAGTTAACTACTGACGGAATAAATAAATGGAAGAATTCATTAAATTGAACTATTCCTTTTTGCCAAACCATTAAGGTGGTTATGTCACCAAATGGGCTAAATGCACCGCCAGCATTTGCACCAACAACAATATTGATACAACTTAGTGCAATAAATTTAGGTTCATTTTTACCAACGGCAAGAACAACTGCACACATAATTAGTGCTGTTGTTAAGTTATCTGCAATAGGTGAAATAAAGAATGCGAGAATGCCTGTTAGCCAAAATAGAACTTTATAGCTAAAGCCCTTTGCTACTAACCAATCACGTAAAGCATCAAAAACATCTCGTTCTAACATGGCATTGATGTATGTCATGGCAACAAGTAAGAAAAAGAAAAGTTCGGCATATTCTAAGAAGTTATGACGTATTGCTACTTCAGCTGAATGTGGCATGCCATGAGAACCATAATAATAGGCGATGAGAATCCAAATTAACCCTGCTGCCAACAATACAGGCTTAGATTTTCTTAAATGCAGTTGTTCTTCTAAAATAACTAGAGTGTAAGCCAAAACAAAAATAGCAATTGCTGTGTATCCAATCCAATGGGAGGTTAAATCTATGCTTTGATGCGCAGCATCTGATGCCAATGCAATGCTTGGCACCAGCATAGTTAGTAATATGAATAATAGATGTTTCATGTATATTCTCAGGTGTGGTTAAGGTTAAAAGGATTATGTTTTTAATTTTGCAAGATTCTAGCAAAAGCAGCGGTAACCATCAACGATATTAACTGTGTGGTGACAATAAGATACGACTAATTTTATAACATTTAGGCAGGTGAGTTTTTAACGTTTATTAAAGAAAATAGAGAGTATTTATTTTATTTCAATCAGATGTTTTTACTGTGAGTCGTGATTGATGAGAAAATAGCTAAAAAGCTATTTTCTCATCGAATTACAAGTATTTAGTTAATGTTAATGTTTGGCTGGTAAGTTTGCTTTGTGGTGCTCAATAATCCCCGAGTTATAAAAATTATCAGTGGAGGTACTTAGATGACCAGAAGCAATTGAGATTAAACCAACCATGGTCAATACCGCGGTATAAGGTAAAGCCATAATCATCATTCGTCCATATGATAAACGCACTAGTGGTGCAATAGCCGAAGTTAATAAGAATAGAAAGGCGGCTTGCCCATTTGGTGTAGCAACACTTGGCAGGTTTGTGCCTGTATTAATAGCAACAGCCAATAAGTCAAATTGATCACGTGTTATTTGACCTGCTGCTAATGCTTGTTGAACTTCTGTAATATAAACTGTACCTACAAAAACATTGTCACTGACCATAGATAATAAGCCATTTGCTAAGTAAAACATCACAAGTTGCATGTTGCCTTCATAAGTCAATACCCAAGTGATTACAGGAGTAAAAAGTTGCTGATCAATAATAACGGCAACGACAGCAAAAAAAACAGCAAGTAGTGAAGTGAAAGGAAGTGCCTCTTCAAAGGCATGACCAATTTGATTTTCTTCAGTAATCCCAGTAAACGAAGTCGCAAAAACAATAACAGTTAAACCAATTAGACCAACAGGCGCTAAATGTAATGCCAAGCCTGTAATTAGCCATATGGCGATGAGTCCTTGCATAACAAGTTTTACCGTATCGCGTTTGGTGCGTTTTCTACTTTCTTCTTCGTCAAATTCATTTAGCACTTCAAGTACATTAACAGGAAGTTTTACACCATAACCAAACCATTTGAATTTCTCTAATAGTACACAGGTTATCATGCCCGATAAAAATACAGGTATTGTGATAGGAGACATACGAATAGCAAATTCAATAAACTCCCAACCTGCTTGTTGACCAATAATTAAATTTTGAGGTTCACCCACAATGGTGCAAACACCGCCTAACGCAGTACCAATAGCGGCATGCATAAGCAGGTTACGCAAATAGCCTCGAAATTGTCTTAAATCATTACGGTTATAATCAGGTAACTGGCTATCTTGGCTGTGATCATGCTCGTGATGCGCTTCTTTACCTGAGGCAACTTTGTGATAGACAGAATAAAATCCAACAGCCACGCTGATAATAACGGCAATAACGGTTAGTGCATCTAAAAAAGCAGATAAAAAGGCACCTGAAAAACAAAACAACAATGAAACGAGTATTTTGGAACGAACACGCGTGACAATTTTTGTAAATAAAAAGAGCAATAGGTTTTTCATAAAGTAAATACCTGCAACCATAAAAATTAGTAACAGTATTACTTCAACATTAATGATTATTTCGTGCATTACTTGGTTGGGTGAAGTCATACCAATAAACACTGCTTCTATCGCTAATAAGCCACCAGGTTGTAACGGATAACATTTTAATGCCATTGCTAAGGTAAATATAAATTCAATAACTAGTGCCCACCCAGCAATGTATGGGTTTACTCCAAAGAATAAAATAGGATTTATGATTAAAAAAGAAATGATCGTTAGCTTGTACCACTCGGGAGATTTACCTAAAAAGTTTTTATAAAATGCACTCATAAAAGATTGTTGCATAATTTGCCTTTGTGTTTAGTAACCGTTAAACGGAAATATCAAGAATTAAAATGAGTTTAGGCATTTATGAGTATTTTGTAAATAATCGTATCTATGCGCTTGAACGCTATATTCTACAGGACGTTAAATTATTTGCAGAATTTTAACCTTACATATTGGCTACATGGTCGCACCAATACTGTGCGATTCACCTTTTGTTTCACTGATATTGTGCATGGAAAGCACTGTTTTTGTACGGTCATTCTATATGTTGTTGATAATAAGTGAAAATAATTGATGGCTTGTTTTGTGCATTAAAGTGCAAAATAAAAATATAACTAAATTTGATGAAAGCAGTTGCACTAATTGTTATCAAATTAACAAGCAATTGTTTAACAAATAATCAATAAAACAACATTGGAACTTAAAATGTCGAGAATACTATCATTGCCGCTATTTTTTATACTCTTATTTATGCCTACTTTAGCTTTAGCTGACGATGGAGCGCTTAGTGGTGCTAATACTGCTTGGATCTTAACCTCTACCGCATTGGTTTTGTTAATGACCTTGCCAGGCTTAGCACTTTTTTATGGTGGCTTAGTACGTAAAAAAAATGTGCTTTCAATTTTAATGCAATGTTTTGCAATAGGTGCTATTGCTTCAATTTTGTGGTTGTTAGTAGGCTACAGCCTCGCTTTTGGTGAAGGAAATGGTTTTATTGGTGATTTTTCAAAAGTGATGATGCACGGCATTGGCAAGGATGTTTTATCAGGTGATATTCCTGAAAGTTTATTTATGCTATTTCAAATGACCTTTGCTGTAATAACACCCGCATTAATTATTGGTGGTTTTGCTGAGCGTATGAAGTTTTCAGCAGTATTATTATTTAGTGGTTTATGGTTACTAGCTGTTTATGCGCCTGTTACTCATTGGGTTTGGGGCGGAGGTTGGTTAGGACAAATGGGCGTGTATGATTTTGCTGGTGGTATTGTAGTACATATTACTGCGGGTACAGCAGCATTGGTTGCTGCCATGGTTGTAGGCCCTAGACGTGGTTTCCCAAAAACGCCTATGTTACCGCATAATTTAACTATGTCTGTTACTGGGGCTGGTATGTTATGGGTCGGTTGGTTTGGTTTTAATGGTGGTAGTGCATTAGCAGCCAATGGTGATGCTTCAATGGCAATGTTGGTCACGCATATATCTGCAGCAGCAGGTACATTAACGTGGGCTGGTATTGAATGGAAAAAATTTGGTAAAGCGAGTGTACTAGGTGCTGTAACGGGTATGGTTGCTGGTTTAGGTACTATCACTCCAGCGTCTGGGTTTGTTGGACCAGGTGGTGCGTTAATTATCGGGATCAGTGCTGGCTTTGTTTGTTTTTATTCAACTGTTTACATTAAACAAAAATTGAAGATAGATGATTCATTAGATGTTTTTCCTGTGCATGGAGTTGGTGGTATTTTAGGGACTTTGTTCGCGGGTATTTTTTCTGCAACCACGTTAGGTGTATTCAGTGGTTTTGGTTTTGCAGAAGGTATAACGACGATGGCTGAACAAGTTGGCGTACAACTAATTGGTATTGTTTCAACTTTCTTATATACAGGTATAGTGACTTATATTTTGTTAAAATTAGTTGGTATGATGACAAGTGGGTTACGCGTGGGTGAAGAGCATGAGGTAAATGGTCTTGATCAGGTTGACCATGAAGAATCAGGATATAATCTGTAAATAAGACGATGTGCATTAACTGACTTCTTCTGAAGTAAGTGTTAATACTCATAGCAACATAGGTTAATTGAAAATAAAGGTTATTCAGAAAATATATGCTGAATAACCTTTAATTAATGCTTTATGTTGTTTTGATAAAATTACAGTTAAAGCGCTAACGTTAATATTTTACGGCTAACGTCAATGGTAATGTCGCCATGTTCGCCAAGTGCCGTCATACTATGTTGTTGTAGTCTTTCTAAAATACCGTCAATATGTTCTTTTGTAATATCTATTTCAGATAATCTGATTGGAACTTCCATACGTTTGAAAAAATCTTCAGTTAACGTAATGGCTTTATCAATTTTAATGGTGTCATCGCTATCAGTTAAATGCCAAACACGCTCAGCAAACTGCACTAATTTTTCATGCTTTTCGTTACGTTTTACTTTCATTACCGCAGGCAAAATAATAGATAAAGTTCGAGCATGATCAATACCAAAAGCGCCTGTTAATTCATGACCAATCAAATGTGTAGACCAATCTTGCGGAACACCAGCACCAATAAGTCCGTTTAATGCCATGGTTGCCGACCACATAATATTGCCACGTATTGCCAAATCATTTTTAGTTTCAGCATTTAACACCTTCGGGCCTTCTTCAATTAATGTTTGCAATAAACCTTCAGCAAAACGGTCTTGAACTTTACCATTAACATTGTAAGTTAAGTATTGCTCAATAACATGAATGAAAGCGTCAATTACACCATTACTAATTTGGCGGTCAGATAACGACAAGGTCACTTTTGGGTCTAACACCGCAAACTGTGGTCGTAATAAAGCACTAGCAAAGGGTAATTTATTACCATCACGCGTAACAACAGAGTTACCGTTACTTTCTGACCCTGTTGCTGGTAAGGTTAAAACAGCTCCTAGCGGCAATGCTTGTTTTATTGGTGCCCGCTTGATGAGAATATCCCACGGGTCATCACCTTCAAACAAAGCCGCTGCTGCAATAAATTTTGCGCCATCAACAACAGAACCGCCACCAACAGCAAGTAGATAATCAATACCTTGTTGTTTAATAATGTCTTGGGCTTTTATCAAGGTATCGTATGTTGGGTTTGGCTCTATGCCTGAAAACTCAAACCAAGTATGGTCAGCTAATGCGCTTACCACTTGGTTGTAAACACCATTGTGTTTAATTGACCCTCCACCATAAACTAATAATACTTTTGCATCTGCTGGAATTTCGTTCGCAATAACGTGAATTTGGTCTTCACCGAAGTGGATTTTTGTAGGACTATGGAATGTAAAATTTAACAAAGGAATACCTCGCAATAAATAAAATAATAAAGTTAAGCGTTTAAATAGCTCAATAATTTTTCGGCTACTAGCGTTGAACTTGCAGGGTTTTGCCCTGAAATAATAAGAGAATCTTGCACTGCAAAAGCATGCCAGTCTTCAACCTTTTGGTAGTCGCCACCACGTTTAATTAATTCGTCTTCAAGTAAAAATGGCACAACATTTGTTAACTCTACCGCGGCTTCTTCAGAATTAGTAAAGCCAGTAATTACCTTACCTTTAATGGCATATTCGCCGGCGCTGTTTTTAACATTTAAAAAAGCGGCCGTTGCGTGACATACTGCTGCAATAGGTTTATTTGTGGCTAAAAAATGTTCTATTAATTGAATGGAATCAGTATTATTAGTTAAATCCCATAACGGACCGTGCCCGCCAGGGTAGAAAACAGCATCAAAATCGTCAGCTTTTAACTCAGCTAAAACGCATGTGTTAGCAACAGCGTTTTGTGTTTTTGAATCGACGTAATATTTTTTAGTTGCAGGCGTTTGAAAATCGTCTAATTCACTTTTAGGGTCAATAGGTGGTTGTCCACCTAGGGGAGACGCTAATGTTATTTCAACGCCTGCTTTTTTGAATGTGTAATAAGGAGAGGCAAACTCTTCAATCCAAAAGCCAGTTTTCTCACCTGTATTGCCTAAATCAGCATGTGATGTTAATACCATGAGTATTTTTTTCGTATTCATTTTAATCTCGATAATGTTAATTTTGTATATGGGCTTATTAGTTGAGATAAGTTTACTCCTGTCCGTAATTGCTAACAATGCAGACAAAATTGATAACATTGTATTAATAAATGATACAATGGTGATGGGTTATATTTTAAAAGTTAGTAGAGTAAAGAATGGATATTTCGTTTGAACAACTAAAAAGTATGGTAGTGTTTGCACAAGTCATTGAGCAAGGTACATTGAGTGGAGCCGCCAAGCGTTTGGGCTTGTCACGTGCCGTTGTGAGTTACCATATTAAAAAGCTTGAAGCACAATTAGAAATAAAATTACTGAACCGATCTACTCGCACCATTTCACTCACCGAAGCAGGTAGCGATTACTATCAACACTGTCGTGTAATTGCTGAGCAAGCGTCTGCGGCAAATCAACAAATTGAAAACCTTAAACATGAACCCGTTGGTTTACTTAAAATAACCTGCCCAGTTAATGTGGGGTTGCAAACAATTGTGCCAGCGCTTAATGAATTTAGAACGCTTTACCCTAAAATTGAGCTAGACATTATGTTAACCGACGAAGTAGTTAATATAATGAAAGAAGGAATTGATTTAGCTATACGTGGCGCACCATTAACTGATTCTGGTTTACAAGCGACAAAATTGTCAACGTTACGTACGTGTCTTTGTGCCTCGCCGTCTTATTTTGAAAAATTTGGCTTTCCTAAACATCCAACCGATTTAAATAAACACCAATGGGTAGTTTACAAACTTACCTCAGGTACGCTTGAGCTAATGAAAGGCACTCGGTCTTTTAGTATTGAAATGAAAGGAACCATTACAACGAATAATGCGGCGGCACGTACTGCTTTTGTGGAAGGAGGGCACGGTTTAGCTCGAATTCCTGTTTATGATGCATCACCTAAAATTCAGCGAGGTACGTTGGTTTCGGTGTTCAATGATTACACCCTGAAAGACATTAATGTTTATGGTGTATTTCCTCCTGGTGGTGCTGATTCTAAAAAATTACGCTTGCTGATAGATTATTTAAAAGCTTATTTTATTAAACCCAGCCTTATTAATTAATTTCTTAAGCATTTATTTTTTAATCGCCATTATCTCTGTATTTAATGTTTTGTCATAAAGTCGAAATATTACTGTAAAAAAAGGGTCACAATTCTAAAACATTTCTGTCATTTTTCTCTTGTAGCATGTTGGAAAAATTAATTAGTCCTCAATTAAAAACAACCAACTCTTCGGAGAGAAACATGAAATTGAATAAAATCTTTAAGCACAACACTATTAATGTAGCAATTGTTACTGCTTTATCTTTTGGTCTTGCTGCTTGTGGTGGCGATATTAATCTTGAGTCTAAGGTTGATAATTCAGTAGGCGATACTGTGATCAATAACCCTGACTCAACAACGCCATCAACTCCAGATTCAACCGTGTTAGCTGGTAAGGCAAACTCAGCCTTGAGTATACAAGTATCTGCGGCTATGGGCTTTGACGTTCAAGTGCAAGTGCTTGATGGTAAAATTACTGAAAATACTACCTTGGTTGCTAAAGATAGCACTGGCAAGTCCGTTATGTATGCCATTAGTGGTGGCTTAGAAGTGGGTGGTAATTCTTCAGCCAAACAAGCGCGCGGTGATAACGATGTTGTACTGACCATAGAGCCAGGCACTGTAGTTTTTGGTCAATCAGGTAATGATTATTTAGTTATTCACCGCGACGCTAAAATCATGGCTGAAGGTACAAAAAATAGCCCAATCATTATGACATCTTTACAAGATGTTCAAGGTGAAGCAACAGACGCAGGCCAATGGGGTGGGGTGGTTATTTTAGGTAATGCACCATCAAATAAATGTCCAACTGACGGCAGTGATTGTGCGCTTCAAGTTGAAGGCGTTGGTGAAGGCGCTGTATTTGGCGGTACTGATTGGGAAGATGACTCAGGTGTTTTAAAGTACGTTGTAGTTAAATATGCGGGTTATGAAATAGCCCCTGATAATGAACTAAACGGTATTACCTTTGGTGGTGTAGGCTCAGGTACAACAGTTGATTATATTCAAGTACACAGTAATGCTGATGACGGTGTTGAATTCTTTGGTGGTGCAGTTAACGCGAAACATTTAGTGTTAACGGGCAACAAAGATGACAGTGTTGACTGGGATAACGGCTTTAAAGGTATGCTACAACATGTTTATATTGAACATGCTAATAACTCAGGCGAAGCTAACCGTGCCATTGAAGCTGATAATGACGGCAGCAACCCAAGTAAAGAGCCGCAATCTAATCCTATTATTTCGAATATGACCATTATTGGTAATAACTTCGATACAGCAGACAAAGATTCTGAAGGTATTTATTTACGCGAAGGTACAGCAGCTAAAATCTTTAATACAGTAATCACAGGCCCAAGTGAAATGGGTGAGTGTTTAGAGTTTGAAAGTGGTGTAACCGTTGATAACGCTAATAGTGATAAAATTGTAATGCAAAATGTCATTATGGCTTGTGAAGGTGAAAACTTTAAAGACGCAACAGACTTTGATTTACAAGCTTGGTTCAGCGCTGAATCTTCTAACAGTATAAGCTCGTCAATTTTAATTGGTGAATCAGGTATTCCTGATACGAACTCGCCGCTTATTACGGCTAATGCTGGCCAAGATGTAGCCAATACACAAAACGCATTTTTTGATTCAGTTAACTATATTGGTGCATTAAATGGCACTACTGACTGGCGTCAAGGTTGGGCATTTGGTTTTGGTGGTGGTGAAGTAACGGCTACTGCAGCATCTGAAGCCGAAGGATGTCCTACGGGCACTACCTCAATAACACCTGCCGATGGTTCAACAACCACCTGTCAAATAACGGGTGCAATTACTAGTGATTTAACGCTCACAGCCAATAACTTATACGCGTTAAATGGCCCTGTATTTGTTGGTGAAGATAAAGCCAACAGCGCAACCTTAACTATTGACGCTGGCACAACAATTTATGGCCGTTCAGGTGGTGATTACTTAGTGGTTAGCCGTGATTCTAAAATTGAAGCTAACGGCACAGCAACTAAGCCAATTACTTTTACTTCTAGCGAAGATATTACAAATGGTGTTACTGGCTCAGGTCAATGGGGCGGTATTGTTATTTTAGGTAATGCTAAATCTAATAAATGTCCAACCGATGGTAGCGATTGTGCTCTACAAGTGGAAGGCGTAGAAGAAGGTGCTGTATTTGGCGGTACTGATGATACCGATAGTTCAGGTACATTACGTTATGTTGTTGTTAAGCATGCGGGTTATGAAATTGCCCCAGACAATGAATTAAACGGTATTACGTTTGGCGGTGTTGGTTCAGGTACCAAGGTAGAATATATTCAAGTACATGACAATGCTGATGATGGTGTTGAATTCTTTGGCGGTACTGTTAACGCTAAATACGTTGTACTTACAGCAAACAAAGATGACAGTGTTGACTGGGATAACGGTTACCGCGGTAATTTACAATATGTTTTAGTAAAACATGCTAATAACAATGGCGAAGCAAACCGAGCAATTGAAGCTGATAATGACGGTTCAACGCCTAATAAAGCGCCTCAATCTAATCCAACTATTGCCAATATGACCATTATCGGTAACGGATTTGATACACCAGACAAAGCTTCAGAAGGTGTGTATTTACGTGAAGGAACCAAAGCACACTTACATAACTTTGTGGTAACGGGTACTTCAGGCATGGGCGAATGTTTTGAAATTGAAGGTGGCAGTACGTCATCAGTAACGGCAGAGCAAGCAATAAATGGTGATACGGTTATTTCTAACTCAGTATTTGCTTGTGATGAAAACTTCAAAAATGCTAAAGCGGCTGATGGCACTGTGTTACTTGATACTCAAGATTGGGTTTTAAATCAAAACCCAACCTTAAACACAAACAACTCAACGGCTGCCGGTATGAGTGCCGTATTAAATGGTATCTTTACTATTGATACAACCACCCCGAAAGACTTTACAGGTAATGCTTTCTTTGACAACGCTAATCACATTGGCGCGGTATCTCAAGGAAACAACTGGACTGCTGGCTGGACTGTAGGCTTAGAATAACAGACTAGCTAACCAAAATGCTGCAGTACACCTTTGTACTGCAGCGTTTCATACCAATGTAATTAATTTAAACACTTAACATTAATGTTATTGGTATTCATGTTCAATTACCTATTTCATGAGGTTTACAATGAATAATAAGTTTAAATCTTTTGCTTTGTCTTCTCTGGCACTTGCTATAATGGCAACAACGGGGCAAGTAGCAGCAGAAGAAGATGACAGCCAAGCCATGGAAGAAGTTGTGGTTAAGGCTAGTCGCTTAAAAGGTACAGCAACTGCTGTAATGCAAGAACGTAAAAACCAAGCATTTGTTGCTGATATTTTAGGAAGCGAACAAATTTCACGTACAGGTGACTCAGACGCTGCCGCCGCGCTTCGTCGTGTTACAGGTATTACCTTAGTTGATGGTAAATTTATTTATGTTCGTGGTTTAGGTGAGCGATATTCTAGCACGCAGTTAAATGGCGCCGCTGTTCCTAGTCCTGACCCAACAAGAACCGTAATTCCGTTAGATTTGTTTCCATCAAGTATTATTGAATCACTATCGGTTCAAAAATCTTACTCTGCAAGTATGCCCGCTCATTTTGCTGGCGGTAATGTTGATGTACGTTTAAAAACTATACCGACTGACTTTGTTTTTAATATGAAAGGCAAGCTTGGGGGTAACACCAATAACTTTGATGATGGTTTAACGTACAATGGTGGCAGTGATGATTGGTATGGTAAGGATGATGGTACGCGAGCTGCACCCAATGACTTAACACAGTTGTGGAATAATTTTTCCTCTATTAATGATTTAAGCCAAGAAGACAACCGTCAAATAGCAGCGCAACTTAATCGTGATTATGATCCAATCAGTGAAAGTATTGACCCGAATACGGGGTTAGACATAACACTGGGTAATAAAATTGATTTTGACGATTTTCGCTTAGGTTTCCTTTCGGCTATTTCTTATGACAACAAATGGGAAGTGTCAGAAGGTTATGAAGGGCAAGATTACACGAAAGGATCAGACGAAAAATGGACTTTAGTTCGTGGTTTTGATGAAGTCGACACTACCGAACATTCAGTACGTTTTTCAGGCATGCTAAGTTTAGGCTTAGAGTATATGCGAGATCATCGATTTGATTTTACCTCGCTTATTTTGCATGACACCCGTGATCAAGTAAGCGACAAAAGAGGTAATACTAACAACGTATTACTCAGTGATGGTTTAAGAATACGTGATAGCGAAATTATATACGAAGAACGTGAAATGATTTCAAATCAATTACGTGGTACGCACAACCTAAATGATTGGTGGGGCTTAGGCGTTGATTGGTTTTATTCAAACGCGCGCTCTAATCGTTATGCGCCAGGTAATATTGAAACACGTTATATTATTCAAGATGGTTACAATGGCCAGCCAGCAGACGGTGTATTTGACTACGTTAATGAAAGCTCATTAAGAAGAGCAAGTACGTCAACACGTTATAGTTTTCAAGACTTAAATGACGAAGTAGAAAACTATGGTTATAACTTATCATTACCGTTTAATGTATCAGGGACTGAAATAGAGCTAAAGTTTGGCGGAAATTTTGTTGAAAAATCAAGAGAAGCCTTTGCCAGACGAATAGATATTAACACCTTAGCTTTCAGTGATATGGACTTCACAGGTAGTCAGCTAAATAGCATTCTTACTAACGATGTTATGTTAAATCAGGCACTAAGTGGTAATGACAATATCATTCGTGATACATCCGTTGCTGGCGACGATTATTATTCAGCACAAATGATTGATGCTTATTACGTAGAAGCTGATTTTTTCTTTAATGAAAACTGGCGAGTGGTAGGTGGTGTTCGTTACGAAGACTTCAGACAAGTGGTTGCACCGTTAGACCCCGCAACAGGCAAGTTTGATTTACCATCAGAGCCAACAGAAGAAGATTTAGCCGATTTAGCTTTTCAAGAAGATAAGCTTTTTGGCTCTTTAGCACTAACCTATATTTTAGATAGTGAAATGCAACTTCGCGCATCAGTAGGACAATCAACAATACGTCCTGATTTACGTGAAGTAGCACCAGCCACATTTATTGACCCCCTAACAGGCTTTCCTATTGGTGGAACGCCAGGGGTAGAAAGTACCGATATCATTAACTATGACCTACGCTGGGAATGGTATATGGAAACAGGTGAAAGCTTGTCGGTTGGTTTATTCTATAAAGATATGGATATGCCCATTGAATCAGTGCAATCACCCGCGCAAGATGGCCCATCACTTATTCGTATTGCGAATGCCGAAGACGGCTACGTTTACGGTGTAGAAATGGAGTTTTTAAAAGACTTTACCTTCTTGGGAGATTTAGGAGCGATTAACGGAGCCGATTTTTATTTGTCGGGTAATGTAACGTTAAGTGATTCTGAAATTAACATTGATACCCAAAATGTTGTTGAACAAACGGGTGTATCTACTAGTGTTACCAACCCAACGCGTAGAATGACAGGTCATTCAGAATATGTGCTTAACTTCAATTTAGGCTGGGATGCACCAAATGGAAACCACAGTGCAACGCTAGCATATAATGTGTTTGGCGAGCGTATTATTATACCTGGCATTGAAGGTAAGGATGATGCTTACGAGCAACCATTTCATTCATTAGATGTTGTGTATACCTATTATCCTACGTTTTCTTCAACGGTAACGTTTAAAGTACAAAACTTGTTAGGTGAAGATAAGTCGATAGAGTTTGAAGATACGCTAATACAAAGTGAAACCAAAGGCACACGATTTGAAGTGGCTTTAAAATGGGACTTTTAAGACAGAACTTTAGCTAAGCACGGTTAACTATTTTTACAACGAATAAAGTACTGAAAAACAAAAAAGGCTTGTGAGTAATCACAAGCCTTTTTTTAGTGAAATTATTAACGACCAAAATGGTGTTCAATAAGGTTTTAAGTCTATACCTAATTTTTAGTGAGCGCCTCGTAAAAACTAAAATCAAATTGCAGGGAATATAATGAGTAATGCGCTAGATGAAAATGCAAAATTAGATGTAAATATTTCTAATCTTTTAGCCACTGAAGCAGAGTTAGAAAAACTGAAAGAGTTGATTGTTAATGACTTGGGCAACAATACAACTTCATTTGAAGTAACTTTTGAAAGCTCTAATCATAAAGGTGACTTTTATGAAATAAGTTTTACGATACTTAAACCTAAATCATCTCATAGAAAAATGATAAACAATTAGTTTAATTTCTTAGGTTTAGTCGGTTGGCGTATTAATGCTATGTACGTACAATATTTGTAATCAAAGAGGTCAGAGTTGTTGATTTAGCAGAGACACTAGATATTCATCGGTAACCTTTGCTGATACTACTCAAGTATGATGACTACTTATTGTTAAACAGGTTTCAGTCTATGCTTGTGGTATAGCAGTATATTAAAATACTGCTGCTATCCTAACATTTTATTCCTAACTCAAAGACAATAATTGATACAGGAGATCATCCATCAGGTTATTTAACTTTATGCGTTAATACTTTTACCCCAGAAGGCCTTTGTTGCATACGTTGAATATAATGATTAAGTTTTGGCATTTTTTGAAATAAACGATCTTTAACGGGTAAAAAGAAAAGGTAATCTAAAATAGGGGTCAATAATGCATCAGCAATGCTGTATTGTTTGCCACAAATGAACTCGTTGTCAGATAACAATAATTCTAATTTTTCTAGTGTGTTAATTACCTGAGGCTCAGCTTCTGCAAGTACTTCCATTCTTATTGTGCCATCTTTTCCTTTTGGGAAAGCAAATTCTAAAAGATAATCTCTCACTAATGCTTTATCAATATAAGTAGATATAGCGGCACTCCATTGATCAATTTTTGCTTTTGTATTTATATCAGTTGATTGCAGCGGGGTACCTGAATACTTTTCATCTAAATAACGACAGATAGTCGCCGTTTCAAATAACTTATTTTCACCGTCAATAAGTACTGGAAATTTACCAAAAGGGTGAAGTTCGAAATGGGCTTCGCTTTTATGTTCAATGGCTTTATCTCCTACTGATAAACCAATAGTATATTGAATATTTTTCTCTTCGCAGCAAAGCATAATACTACGACAAAAGGTACTAAATTGTAGACCAAATATATGTATATGATTAGACATTTTACTTTCTCTTTATAGTGGGATTTATTGCATCATATTATTATTTAAAATATGTTCAACAACATATTTTAATTTTTGTAAAACTAAATTGTGATAAAGTGAATTATGATGAATAGCATTGAAAAACTCACAGGCAGCGAACTTAATTTATATAGGAGTAAATAACGTGGCGTGGCATGCAGGGCATAAAAATACAACAAGACAGCGTATATTATCAAGCGCAGCTAAATTATTTGCCTTAAATGGTTATGAACAAGTTGGGATTAATAGCGTGATGGCTGAGGCAGGATTAACACGAGGTGCTTTTTATAGCCACTTTAAGTCAAAATCTGAGTTGTATGCAGAAGCCGTTTTAAATTCAGCAAGTAAAATAGGAACAACATTTTTAAATACTTCTGCGGAGACTTTTGTAAAAACGTATTTAAGTACAATGCATAGAGAAGGGGAGTTTGTTCGTTGTCCTTTAGCCTTTATGGTTACAGATATTACGCAACGAGATTCACAAGTTCGCGATGCTTACACAAAAGTATTTAAAGGGTTTGTTAATCGCTTAACTGAGCTTGATACAAAACAGCATAGTCAGGGGGAACCTGAAATTAAATCTGAACAAGAGATGACTCAAGCTTTACAAAAAGCAGTGCTGCTGATTGGTGGTATGGCAATTTCAAGAGCTATTAATGATGATGAACTAGCCGACCGATTATTAATAGCATGTCAAAGTAAGTTACTAGGCTGAACTGTTAAGAACTGTTAATTTGGTCACTTAATTAGACGATTTTTTATACAAGTTAATTGAAATCTAATCAGGCAAAATCAACAAACACATTTAAACGCTAAAACACAACTGAAGCGACCGCGTTTGATTATAGTAATGAGAGCTTACATCGTGATTTTGATATCCGAATTAAAGTTGCTGAACAACGTGAAAAACTTGAGCAATTATAACTAAGATCGTGGTTGAAACTACTACAACTTAGTTAATAGAAACGTTGTCCCTACAAGTGATCTTAAGCTTTAATCCGATACTTGCTTGACTAACTACCTCTTTTTCTAGTGCTTGTATAATTGACTCGCGTGATGAAGTGTTCACTGTTAAGGTGTCATCTATGTAGCATACAGTACCAGAGTTTTTTGTTTGTTTTTGACGTCCTTCGGTTAACAATATAGACAAACGAAATAGTTGCAATAAAAACAGTAAACGTGGATTGGTATGTGATGGTAAATCATTCTTTATTTCGGGTTTAAATTTCCCTTTATGATTACGAATTAAAAGAGCTACAGATTGTTGTTCATCCAAGCTAAAACCTGGCATGTCACTATTTTTAATAATATAGGCTCCATGAACCTGATGTTTTTTGGAATTAATTGCAATACCTATTTCATGCAACCTCGCTGTCCAATACAATAATTGTAAATCGTCATTAGATAAATGTACGGGCGAGTGCTTTAAGTTATTTTTAAAGGTGTTAATTTGATGAATAATACGTTTACTAAATACATGATCAATATGATGTAGATTAATTAAGTTTTGGATCGTTCGTTCTCGAGTATCAATATCTGTACGAGAGTTACTTAAGCTATATAAAACGCCTTCGCGAACACCACCTGTACTAAAATTGATTTCATCAATATTTAAATATTCAAGACAACTTGAAAGTATCGCAACTGCGCTTGCCAGTATCGGGCGTCTGTGAGGATCTAGAGATCTGAACCTAATATTGTCACAGTGTTGCCATTCAATTAATTGTTCTGACAATTGCCTTAAACGTTTTTGATTAATCACTAAATCGTCAAAAAGCTCTAACATGGTTTGAGAAATTGCTTTTACAGAACCAGACGTTCCTAAAACTGCCCCCCATTTATGTTTATGAAACTTTTGGGCTAAAGAAGTTAATTGCTCTAGTGCAAATTGTTTAGCTTGCGCCATATTGCATTGTGTTATTTCCCCATCGGTAAAGAATTTTTGCTTAAAAGTAACGCATCCCATCTCTATACTATCAGCTATTTTATGGTTAAAACCTCTACCTAAAACAAATTCAGTACTACCACCGCCAATATCTATAATTAACGTTTTTCCATACAAGTTTTGTGTATGAGCAACGCCTTTATAAATTAATTCAGCTTCATGTTTTCCTGAAATAATTTCAATAGGGTAAGGAAACACTTTTTTAGCTTCATCCAGAAATGTTTGAACATTTTTAGCTTTACGTAAAGCATGAGTAGCGACGATTCGAATTGCATTGCCTGATAAATGATTTAAAGACAGGTTAAATTCTCTCAAACATATCATTGCTCTTTTAATTGCTTCTACATTGAGCATATTATCATTATCTAAACCCGCGGCTAATCCTACTGCTTTTTTTTGACGAAACAATACTTGCAAACAGCCAGCACTTTCTTGAGCAATAATAAGATGAAAACTATTTGAGCCTAAATCAATAGCGACAAGATGGTTTTTAATTTGATGTAATTTCTCATCATTTTTTATATGGTTACTTTCACTAACACTCTTTAATTCAGTGACGTTACTAGGCATGGTCTATAACACGCTTATTTACATTTGAATTAAAAGAGACAACTTTAGACATTTGTTGCTCTTTTAAATAATGGTATATTTCAATTTGAGAACGAACACTCATGTTAGATGTTTTATTTTGATAGTCATTATTTTGAGAAGAATTAATGATTCTTGCTTTACAGTTATCATTTAATTGAATGGTAATAATATCAATTATGTTTTGTTTTATTTTGGGACAATAAATTGGACACCCCACTTCAACTCGTTCATCAATATTTCGGTGCATCCAATCTGCCGAAGAAATATAAACAGAGGGTTCTCCATTATTCTCAAATATTGCCACTCGCGGATGCTCTAAAAATCTATCCACAATGCTAATGGCGGTAATATTTTCACTCTGGTTGGGAATACCTGGTAATAAGGAACAAACACCGCGAACAATTAATTTAATTTTTACACCTGCGTTGCTTGCTTGATATAGTTTTCTAATTAATCCCGTGTCTACTAAGTTATTAATTTTTAATGTAATACCACTTGTTCTTTGTTGTCTAGCGGCATTGATTTCATTATCAATAAGCGTTTCAAACTTATTTCGGGTATTCAAAGGTGACACAATTAAATGATTAAACTTGAACTTAAGGTAAGGGGCTTTGATAAACTCGAACACCTTTTCAACTTCATTGGTGATGTCTGTGTTACACGTAAATAAGCTAAAATCTGTGTAAATTTTAGCGTTTTTCTCATGAAAATTTCCTGTACCAACATGTACATAATGTACTAATTCATTTTGTTCACGGCGGCTAATTAAACAAATTTTAGCATGCACCTTTAAATTAGAAATACCAAATGAGACTTGAGCTCCAGCATTTGATAAGGTTTCTGCCCAGTGAAGATTTGCTTCTTCATCAAATCTTGCCCTTAACTCAACATTAACAAAGACCTTTTTGCCATTTTTCACGGCTTCAATTAAAGAGTCAACAACACGAGATTTTTTGGCTACACGATACAGTGAAATCTGAATTTTTTCTACCTTAGGGTCATATGCTGCTTGACGTAGCCACTCAGTAAAATATGAAAACTTATGGTAAGGGTAATGTAACAAAATATCATGCACTTTAATGGCCAAAAAGGCATTATTAAATTGAGTAAAGTAACGGTTATCTAAAGCAGGAAGTTTGTCATGTTCCAAGCTTTTATCATTAAGGCTTGGAAATTCAATAAAGTCTTTAAAACTATGATAACGTCCGCCAGAAATCAATCCTTGATTCGACGTTATATTTAAACGTTCTTTTAGCGTTACCAACATGTCACTTGGCATTTTTCTATCATAAACCAACCTGACAGGCTCGGCTTTAATACGTTTTTTTAAACTCGACGACATTTGCTCTAAAAGGCTCTGATTAAATTCATTGCTCAAGTCGAATTCAGCATCCCTTGTTAGTTTCATTGAGTAAGCATTGATGGAATCAAATTCAAAAAAACCACTAAAAATTTCAATTAAACAATGGCGAATTGCATTATCAAGCAAAATAATGCTGATGTTATTTTCACCTGCTTTATTTGGTAAAATAATAAAACGTGGCACACTACTACTAGGAACCCGCACAAAAGCATATTGCTTTAGCTTATTTTTAGACATAGATACCATTAAGTAGGTTGCATCATCACTTATATGATCGGCTAAATTAGTCGTTTTGGTCAAAATTAATGGAAAGATATGACGTCGAAGTTTATTTTTAAAATATTGCTTTAACCATAAACTGTGTTCGTCAGTAAGTTGTATTTCGTTAATAAGATAAATGTGTTTTGTTTTCAATTTTTGCAATAGCAGTATATAGGTTTCATCGAAAACGTCTTGGAGTGCTATTACTTTTTGTTGAATTTTTTCAAATAATAAAATGGATTCTTCTTTATGTGCTGTGGAATTTGAAAGTAATACTTTTCTTCGTACATTGGCAACTCTCACACGATAAAATTCGTCCATATTACTTGAGTAAATCCCCAAAAAGCGTAAACGTTCCAGCAACGGAACTGTCTCATCTTGAGCTTCTTGTAGAACTCTGTGGTTAAACGATAGCCAACTTAGTTCTTTTTCAAGAAAAGTCATATTTTAAACACCCCATACATCATTATAGATAACACAGGCACTGTAATAGATGGATGTTGCATTTTTATGATGACTTGCAGATTTTATTCTGCTGCGTGAAATGAAACCGTCATATTTATATAACTTAAGTATTACATTTATTTGTTAGAAAGAATTAGCGTAATTATTATATGAGCAAAGATGGGTAATCGATGAAATTATCACACCTTACCAAAGCAAGTTCAATACTTACCAAGCCTGAGTGCTACAACCATCCGTGGCGCTCATCCTTCGAGTCAACTAAAACTGCTACAATTTTTACCATAAAAACTTGTGTGGATCCTTCTGCACCAAATAATCTTATTTTGATTTAAGACGTTTTAGGAAATAGTATTTTTCATTGTTAACATTTATTCGTTAAAAATAAAAACGTATACTTCTGTCATTATCATTTTAGGTTTAATTTTATTAGAATAAATTAACCTAAGATCAACTAGGTATATATTAATAAGGATTTAATTTGTGATCATTTCATCTCCATCAGACTATCGTAAAGCGGCAAAAGCTAAACTTCCTCCATTTTTATTTCATTACATAGATGGTGGTGCTTATAATGAACACACACTTCGTAAAAACACTGAAGATTTAGCTAATATTGCGTTAAAACAAAGAGTTTTGAACGATATGTCTAAACTTGACTTAAGTACTGAATTATTTGGTGAAAAATTAGATTTACCTGTAATTTTAGCCCCTGTTGGTTTAACAGGCATGTACGCACGTCGTGGTGAAGTTCAAGCAGCTAAGGCAGCAGATAAAAAAGGAGTACCGTTTACTTTATCTACTGTTTCTGTATGTCCTATTGAAGAAGTAGCTCCTACAATTCAGCGTCCTATGTGGTTTCAACTTTATGTACTTAAAGATCGTGGATTCATGAAAAATGCATTAGAACGAGCTAAAGCCGCTGGTGTTAATACGTTAATTTTTACTGTAGATATGCCTGTTCCTGGCGCTCGTTATCGTGATATGCATTCAGGCATGAGTGGTAAAAACGCAGCTATACGTCGTGTGCTGCAAGCTATGTGTCACCCTGAATGGGCATTTGATGTAGGTGTATTTGGTAAACCTCATGATTTAGGTAATATTTCTGCTTATCGCGGAGAAGTCACAAAATTAGAAGATTATATTGGTTGGTTAAGTAATAATTTTGATCCATCAATTTCATGGAAAGACTTGGAATGGATTCGAGAATTTTGGGATGGTCCAATGCTTATTAAAGGTATTTTAGATCCAAACGATGCGAAAGATGCAGTAAAGTTTGGTGCTGATGGTATTATCGTTTCAAATCATGGTGGTCGACAGTTAGATGGTGTTTTATCATCTACTAAAGCATTACCAAGCATTGCAGACGCAGTAAAAGGTGATTTAAAAATAGTGGTTGATTCAGGTATTCGTTCAGGGTTAGACGTTGTTAGAATGTTAGCCTTGGGGGCAGACTGTACAATGTTAGGTCGTTCATATATTTATGCATTAGCAGCAAAAGGACAAGCTGGTGTTGAAAATCTTATTGAGCTTTATGAACAAGAAATGCGTGTTGCAATGACATTATGTGGTGCAAATACACTCAAAGATTTAACTAGGGAGTCTTTAATTAATATTTATTAAATAGTTTCAAGGAACATTTTTATCTGTAATAGTTTATAAGACATAAATTTACTTTTGCTGGATAAGATTTATTAGATCACAGCAAAAGATCAGATTTATTCTGTCACTGGAATGTCATTCAATATTTTCAAAATTACTTGGTTGTTGCCTAGTTTGGCTAGGTCAATGAGGTAGCTTTTTTCAAGCGCCAGCATCGATTGACCTGCCAGTAATTCTTTAAGTCGTTGTTCTTCGTTATTGGCTATAGTGGTTTTGATGGCAGCAAAATTGGCGATGCTTTGGTTTATCTCGTTGGGCTTGTTGGTTTCCATATACGCGTTCCCTTTTTAGTCGATGAATGAAAGGTTTAGCAGAACTTATCATAGGTGTTTGTCTATAAAATGCAACCTTCGTCAGGTTTCAGGTGCATTGATCCTTATCATATTTACTTTTCGTGTAAATGGCTGCACCTATGATGATTAATAAAAGTGACACCTTAAATTAATAATTATGTCACTTTTCTCCCCATTTTTTGTCATATTTCTATCGTATATTTCCCCGCAATTATTATTATTTAACTATTTGTTTTTAAGGGAAATCATGCACAATTTATATAAAAAAACATTGATCGCTTTAGCTATTTCATCCACGTTAACAACGAATGTATTAGCTGAAAAAGTAAACAAGGAAAATGATCTAATTGAAGAAGTTACCGTAGTTGCTAAAAAGCTCTCGCATGCTAATCATGAAATAGATGTAAAAATGACTCAACAGCAGTCTAATATTTCTAGTGTATTAGCGGTAATGGATAATTTACCCGGTATAAGTATAAATGAAGGGGATGCGTTTGGTGGCGATGACTGGTCTACGTCAATTACTATGCGTGGCTTTAGTATTGATGGTAATCAACAACAATTAGGGATGACTGTTGATGGTATTCCAAATGGTGGTTCTAACTACGGTGGTGGTGCAAAAGCTAATCGGTATCTTGATTCAGAAAATATGGAAACGATTGAAGTGTCGCAAGGGACTTCAGATATTTCGTCTGCGTCATTAGAGGCATTAGGCGGAACCTTTAATTTTGTTAGTGCTATGCCTGAGTTTGAAAAAGCAACCAAATTTGCACTAACAACGGGCGATCATGATGCGTCTAGATATTATGTTCGTCACGACACAGGTTTACTTTTTGATAATACCTATGCTTATGCTAGTTATTCTACAACCTCTACTAGCCGTTGGGTGGGTGAGGGTTCTAATGGTGGCATGACAAGAGAGCATGCAGAATTAAAATTTGTCACCGACTTAGGTAAACTTAATATTACAGGACGATTGTCTTACGATGATGCTGATGAAGATAATTACAATTCAGTAAGTAAAGAACAGTTTGAGCAAACACCTGATTGGGACCAACTAACGTGGAATTGGACAGGTATACCTCACTTTGATCAAATGTTTGCAGAAGGCTGGTCTACCTTACGTGAAAACACCTTAGGTTACGTGAAATTTGAATACGATATTTCAACTAATATGCATTTTCAAATAACGCCTTATATGCATAAAAACGAAGGTAGAGGTGATTGGATACCTCCTTACTTAGTAGCGGCTGTTGATGCGGAAGGAAACCCTACAAATGAAGGGGGCTCTATCGCTGGCTCATACGGTTTTACCGACCAGTTGGGTAACCCATTAACACCCGCGGCAGATTGCACTGATAATTTATCTTGGCCGTGGGATTCAGGTTCAGGTTTAGCACCTTCTTGTTACGACCGAAATGCGGTGCCTGTTATGTCTTATCGTCATACTCATTATCAAAAAGACCGCTTAGGTTTAACGGCTAACTTTGAATGGTCGGTTGGAATCAATGATATTGCTTTTGGCTTATGGGCTGAAACTAATGATCGTGATGAATCTCGTGATTGGCATAAAGTTATAGATGCTCGTGTATATCATCACTTTGATGAAACACCGTATTGGACACAATACAGCAATAGCTTTCAAACAGATACGTTGAAACTGTATGTTCAAGACACCCTTGATTTTGGTGATTTCACCGTTAATCTTGGTGTTCAACAGTATTTTGTTGATTTAGAAAAATATGACAACTTTGCAAAAGCTGTAACAGCCAAAGTAAATAGCGATTCAGATACCTTATTTAGTACAGGTGTTATTTATCAAGTGAATGCTAATTTAGAACTATTTGCAGGTTACAGTGAAAACTTTTCAGCAATTAAAGACGGTGTTTTAGAGCGAGGTTCATCAACATTAGATGAAATAGAGCCTGAAACTGCTGAAAATATTGATGTTGGCTTTCGTTATAACAATGCCAATTTAGATTTATCAGCTACTTTTTATTCAATAACGTTTGATAACCGCATTACTTTTATAGCACCCGGCAGCGACACATCAGGTATTGACTACACAATAGGTACTAATGGAACTTACCTTAACGTAGGCGGTATTGAGTCAGAGGGCTTTGAATTAAGTGCAAGCTACCGATTTAATGACAATTGGGATATTTACACATCATACACTAACAACGATTCAACTTATGTTGGTAATGCACCAGGCTTTGAAGCAGGCACTAAAGTGGTTGATTCGGTTGATGACATGTTTGTTTTTTCAACTAACTACACTTTTGAAAAGTTCCGTGCTGGTCTTTCTGCTAAGTATACTGGTGAGCGAGGTGTGGCTGATTCATACTCTGTATTAGACTTCAATGCTGGGTATAACAGCACGCTTAATAACAACATATTTAAATCATTTGATGTTGCTTTTGTTGTGAATAATCTTACTGATGAAAGTTACTTATCAACGGGAACAGGCAATGGCACATCGTTCTTTATCGGTGCTCCACGTACTGCCTCAATGACGGTAACGGTTAGTTTTTAATTCTAAAAATCCAACTAAAAATTGTAATACCTAAATGATAACCAAGCGATATTTATTGCTTGGTTATTTCTATTTAAACTCATTATTTATTGGTTATTTAAATGTCTAAATACTTAATTATCGCAATACTCTGTTTTAGCGTTAGTATGGCTAGCAAAGCAGAAAACACCACAAAGTCTGACCATGCAACAGCAGTGGTTGCTGAAAACTTAATTTTGATTACTATTGATGGTTTACGTTGGCAAGAACTGTTTAGTGGTGCTGACGAAAACTTACTTAACAATGATAAGTTTGTACGCCCAAACAGACACACAAAAGCACATTTTTGGGACAAAAATCCAGCAAAAAGCCGTGCGTTATTAATGCCCTTTTTTTGGAATACTATTGCTAAAGAAGGTGTTCTTATTGGAAACCGAAACATTGGCTCAACAATGTCTGTTGCTAATAATTGGCATTTTTCTTATCCTGGCTACAGTGAAATCTTTACGGGTATTGCTGACCCAAAACTCAATAGCAATAAAAAAGTACCCAATCCACATATGTCATTCATTGAATGGCTAAATAATCAAGCATCTTTTGAACATAAATTAGCGGCTTTTGCGAGCTGGGATGTGTTTCCTGCTATTTTTAATGTAGAGCGTAATAAAATGCATGTTAATGCTGGGTTTATGCCTGCACAGGGTTACCCATTATCTAACGAGATGACATTACTCAATTCACTGCAAAAAGAAATTCCTAGCCCTTGGCACAATGTAAGGTTAGACAGCTTTACTTATCGTTATGCTAAAGATTATTTACTGCAGCAAAAACCTAAAGTAATGGCTATTTCATTTGGAGAAACGGACGATTTTGCTCATGATGGACATTATGATAGTTATTTAAGCTCAGCACATCAAACGGATAAGTTTATTGAAGACTTATGGCACACGATCCAATCAACGCCTGAGTATAAAAACAAAACCGTATTATTGATTACTACCGATCATGGGCGTGGTAGCAATGCCGAAGATTGGCAACACCATGCGTCAGCAGATGCAGTTAAAGAATATATGAAAAATTTAAATACGTTCCCTAATGGTATTGTTGGCTCTGAAAACATTTGGTTTGCGGCCATTGGTGCAGGTATAAAAGCCAAAGGGCAGGTTATTACTCAAGGTGAAGTTAAGCAAAAGCAAATAGCTGCTACCGCATTAACCTTACTTGGAAAAGAGCCTAAAGATTTTAATCCTAATGTAGGGTCTAAAATTAAGGAGATTTTTTAATGAAAGCTTTAACGTTGGTAATGTTTTGTATTATTGGTTTCGCGCTTAGTGCTTTTTCAGTGCAAGCAAAAGTACAAAAAATACTCTTTGGCTCTTGTAGCCATCAAGATAAAAGTATGCCTATTTTGGATGCGATTAATGCTGAAAATGCTGATTTATTTATATTTTTAGGTGATAACATTTATGGTGATACTAAAAATATGGCAGATCTTGCCAATAAATATAAACGCTTAGGCAATATACCAGGCATTAAAACATTACGTGAAAATACCGAAACCATTGCTATTTGGGATGATCATGATTATGGTGAAAACGATGCTGGCGCTCAATATCCTGAAAAAGAAGCATCACGAAAGCTGATGTTAGATTTTTGGCAAGAGCCTAAAAACTCTATGCGTTATTCTCGCGATAGCGGTATTTATACTGCTTATATGTATGGGAAAGGTGAACAGAAGGTTCATGTAATATTACCTGATTTACGCTGGAATAGAGACACACTAAACCATGTTTCTAAACAAGCGTATATCCTTGACCGAAAACCAAATAATATGGGGCCATACTCACCAAGCACCGTAAAAAATGCCTCTATGCTTGGCGAAAAGCAATGGTTATGGTTAGAGGAAGAACTGAAAAAGCCTTCAGCCATTAAAATTATAGGCTCAAGCTTACAACTATTACCTGAATTTACTGGGTGGGAATCATGGGCTAACTTTCCAGAAGACCGAAAAAGATTATTTGCTTTGATTAAAAAACACAAGGTAAATGGCGTTTTGATCATTAGTGGTGATACCCATTGGGGAGAAGTATCTAAAGTTTCACTTGCAACTGATTACCCTTTATGGGAAGTGACAAGCTCAGGATTAACAGAAGAATGGAAGCAGGTTAGCCCGAATAAGCATCGGGTTGGCTCGTACACTAGTGAGGTGAATTATGGTGAAATATTAATTGATTGGGATGACAGTGATCCTAAAATATCCTTGAAAATTAAGGATATAAAAGGTGATGTTTTTGCTCATCATAACTTAATGTTGTCAGAAATAAGCGCGTATTAATAATAACAGTAATTTAGGGGCTGTTGATCTTTCGAGATTGTTTTTGCAGCATTTTGTTGGGTATTTATACAAGGCTGAGCCTTTGTAATGTGGTTGTTCCACATAAAAAGGCGATAACGCTGTAAAAATGACCAACAAACGCTGTCCGAAGGATTCGGCTAAAAACGTTTTACTCTTTGTTGAGTAGTATTTGCTTAGAATGACTAGGCTACACACTACTCGCCGCGATTAAAACGTTTTTATCTCGAACAAAATTTAACCGCGAAAGATCAACAGACCCTAGTGTTTGTTTTTAATTAATAAGCACTAAATTACCAAACCAGCATTAGAAAAACTAAGAGTTAAGGTGTGCGTTAACGGAAATATTTTTTATAATTGCGTGTTAACAACGTGTTATTTAATGCTTTCATCAGGACTTCACTTGAAAAAGTTGATAAAATGGTAGAACACTCAAAAGAGGGATTAAAAACTCAGTATTTACATCACAAATATACCATTAATCAAGTTGACTATATCTAACCATGACACAAGTGAAAAATATCACGCCTCCTGCTAACACATTAACAATATTACCTGACAATACATTACAACAAGCTAAGCTTTCAGAAGCGGCTATTGTGATTAGTTTCAATGGTATAAGCCATGTGGTAATGATGGCATCGCCTGCTCATTTGAAAGACTTTGCTCTGGGCTTTGCTTTAAGTGAAGGTTTAATTGGTTCGGTTAAAGAAGTGTTAGATACTGTTGTTCATTCTCATGATTATGGTTGGCAAGTAGATATTCAAATACTTGCCAGTAGCCAAAACCGTTTGAAACAACGTCGTAGAAAAATGACAGGGCCAATTGGTTGTGGCCTTTGTGGGATAGACTCTCTTGAAGCTGCGATGGAATTAAGCTATTCGTCAAATATAGAGCTTAATAAAAACAAGGTATTACCCTGCGAAGCAACCATTATTAAAGCTAAAGATGCCTTACCTATGATAGTAAAACAATCAGGTGGCATTCGAGGTAATCATGTAGCAGCATATTTTGATTTATCTGCAAAGGTTATTGCGAGTAGAGAAGATGTAGGGCGTCATTCTGCATTGGATAAACTGTTGGGCTGTTTGTCAAAGGGAGCACAACCTATTACTGAGGGTTTTGTTCTGTTAACTAGCCGCTGTAGTCATGATTTAATTGCCAAAATAGCCCGTTTAAATTTATTTACTTTAGTAACCTTAGCACAACCCACTGATTTAGCTGTAAATTCCGCACGTAAAGCAGGCATAGCCCTTTTTTGCTTTCAGTATGGCCAACTTAAACGTTTTGCTTAAGAGAAATATATGTCTAAACCAAACAAGTCACTTAGCTCTAAAAATCAACAAAATAATGATACTCCTAAATATTCACCTCCTGCGGGTGGCTGGGGAGCGCTAAAAAGCTCAGCTAAACACCTTATGCAGAGTGAAAACTCAATAAAAGGAGTCAAAGCTTTATTAAGAGCGAATCAACCTGGTGGTTTTGACTGTCCGGGCTGTGCTTGGGGAGATTCAGAAAAAGCAGGGAAAATCGATTTTTGTGAAAATGGTGTAAAGGCTATTGCATGGGAAGCAACCAGTAAACGTGTTGATGCCAATTTTTTCAAGCAGTATTCCATTACAGAATTAAAACGTTGGGATGATCACTCACTTGAAAAAAGTGGCCGTTTAACAGAACCTATGTACTACGACGGTAAGCATGATCATTACCAACCTATTAGTTGGAACAAGGCTTTTAGTGTTATTGCTGAACAGCTTAAAGCGCTTGCTTCGCCTAATGAAGCTTTGCTGTATACATCTGGTCGAGCGAGTAATGAAGTAGCCTATTTATATCAGTTATTTGGTCGGGTTTTGGGTACAAACAATTTTCCAGATTGCTCTAATATGTGCCATGAAGCCTCTGGCGTTGGTATGACGCGTAGTTTAGGTACAGGGAAGGGCACAGTAACTATGGATGATTTTGACCATGCCGATGCTATTTTTGTTTTTGGTCAAAACCCTGGCACTAATCATCCACGTATGTTGGGTACGTTACGAAAGGCCAGTAAACGCGGTGCAACTATTGTTTCTATTAATAACCTGAAAGAACGTGGATTACAAAAGTTTACCGATCCACAAAGTGCAAAAGAAATGATCCTTTTCACAGGTACTAAAATTAGTGGTTACTACTTTACCCCCCGATTAGGTGGTGACATGGCGTTATTACGTGGTGTTGCTAAGTGTTTATTTGAACGATTTGAACAAGATAAATCAGTGCTTGATATTGAGTTTATTAATGAACATTGCCGTGGTTTTGAAGCATACAAACGCAGTGTTGAATTAACGACTTGGGATAAAATAATTAACCAGTGCAGTTTAAATAGAGCTGATATTGAAAAGCTAGCTGATATATACACAAGTAGCGAAAATGTAATTTTTACATGGGCCATGGGAATCACTCAACATCGTCACTCAGTAGCTACGGTAAGAGAACTTGTTAATGTATTGATGTTAAGAGGCAACATAGGTAAAAAAGGTGCTGGCGCTTGTCCTGTTCGTGGTCATTCAAATGTACAGGGCAATCGCACTGTTGGCATTAATGAAAAGCCACCGATGGAGTTTCTTGATTCGTTAGAAAAGCAATATGCCTTCAGTGTACCGCGTGATGCAGGGTATAACACGGTTGAGTCAATTGCAGCCATGTTAACAGAAAAAGCCAAAGTATTTATAGCGCTGGGTGGAAATTTTGCCGCCGCTACACCTGACACACAAAGAACCTATCAAGCATTACAAAAATGCGATTTAACTGTGCAAATCAGTACTAAACTTAATCGTAGCCATTTAATGACAGGAAAAAATGCTTTAATTCTTCCCTGCTTAGGACGAACTGAAATTGATCGCCAAGCAAGTGGTGAACAATGTATTACAGTTGAAGACTCTATGAGCATGGTACATAGTTCGAAAGGTCAAAATGAACCTGCTTCGCCAAACTTACGTTCAGAAACGTCTATTATTGCGAGTATGGCAATGGCTTCGGTAGGAAATAAGCTAGTTGATTGGCTAAAATTTTCTAATGATTATGCTTTTATTCGAGATGAAATAAGTGCTGTTATTCCCAATTTCGATAATTATAATGAAAAGATAAAAACAGGCAGAGGTTTTTATTTACAAAATTTAGCAGCTCAACGTCAATGGAAAACGCCTGAGAAAAAAGCGATGTTTTCAGCGACTAAATTACCCGAACAACTCGCGCATGAAATTGCCAAAGATAAAACAGAAAACCTTGTGTTTACCTTGCAAACGTTACGCTCTCATGATCAATATAATACCAGTATTTACGGATTAGATGATCGTTACCGCGGTGTTTATGGCGAACGAAAAGTTATCTTTATCAATGCCGAAGACATGGCTAAAATACCTTTAGTTAATGGTGATTTTGTTAAAATAACGACTGTTTCAGATGATAGTGTAGCGCGTTCAGTAACAGACTTTAAAGTGATGGAATATGCTATTCCGCCAGGATGCATTGCTGCTTACTATCCTGAAACTAACCCTTTAGTGCCCTTAGAAAGCGTAGCAGATGATTGCGGCACACCAACCTCTAAATCAATACCCGTTACGCTAGAAAAAATATAAATCATGAGGTAAAAAACTGTTTATCTTTTTTGATTCCAATAAGCACTGCCAATATAACAATTTATTGTTATATTGGCAGTGCTCGTTAAGATAAGCTTTTAATTGTTTAACAACACTGGCTTCAGTCGCTATAAAAATAGCTGTATTGGTTAATTTTTTGGGCTGTGTTATTAACTTATTTGGTGTAATAATCCAATTAAGTTTTATACCTTGTAGTATGGTGAAGTGTTGAATAGTTGATTGACTGAATCTGATTGAATAAGTTAACCGAGAGTGTTTATGCCAAATAATTTGTCTATTCGTTCATACAGTACAAAACCAACGAGCCATAGCCATTCGTTTAACCAGTTGGTGTTACCGTTAAAAGGCGTAATTCAGATAAGTGTCGGTAATTTTAATGGTAAAGTAGCACCAGGTGAATGTGTCGTAGTAAAGTGTGGTGAAGTACATCTTTTTACCGCAAATACTGAAGCGAGGTTTGTTGTTGCTGATATGCAGGTACTACCAGAGAATATTTTATCTTCTGAACGTGTTGTTTTTTCGATCAACTCATCGCTTGTTAGTTATTTAGCTTTTATCGAGAAACAGTTAGAGCATCAAGTAAATATAGCGCTTGAACGTGCAATGTATAATACCTTTTGTTTACTACTAATAGAACAACCCTTGTTACCAACAATAGACTACCGAATTGGTGCTGCTATCAGCTTTATTGAAAATAATCTTGCGGATAAATTACAAATTAACCGTTTGGCAAAAATAGCTTTTTTAAGCGAAACACAGTTTAAAAAACTCTTTAAAGAGCAAACCGGGTATTCAGTAATGAAGTATGTCACTATGCTTCGCATGGAAAAAGCGCAAGCACTACTTACGCATACAGACTACCGATTACAACTGATAGGTGAAAAAGTAGGGTACAGTGAACTGTCAATGTTTAGTCGTAAATTTTCTCAGTATTGCGGTATTTCACCCACAAAATTCAAAAAATAACATTCGTCTTATTTGTCAATATAAACGTCTTAATCGTCAAGTTTAATAGTGAATAACAGGGTATAGTTTTTTTGCTTACTTACCTGATGAGATACAGATTAATATGATGAATCAAGGCCACATTTTTAAAGGCGTTATAGCAATTGTAATTGCTAGTTTTCTATGGGGAACCACAGGCACGGCGGCAAGTTATGCTCATAATGTTAGCTCATTAGGTATTGGCGCTTTTTCAACTGGTGTTGGTGGCCTTCTATTGGCACTTGTTGCACACAGAAGAATACAACTAGACTATAAACGTTTGCTTGCTCAACCCATGTTAATATTAATGGGTAGTGCCTGTGTAGCTATTTACCCGTTAGCATTTTATAACTCGATGCGCTTTTCAGGTGTAGCCATTGGAACCGTTATCTCTATCGCGAGTGCGCCATTTTTTTCTGTGTTATTGGAGCGTCTGATCAGTAAAAAATATATATCGCTATATTGGGTCATTAGTTTTATTATTGGAGCGGTTGGTATTGTATTTTTAGTCATGGGCAAAAGCCACGAAAACTCGTCTTTAAATAATCATTTATTACAAAATATGGGGGTGCTTTTAGGTTTGCTTGCTGGGCTCACTTATGCTGGTTATTCATGGGCTGCAAAGCATTTGATAGAAAAGGGGGTACATTCACAATCATCAGTGGCGGTGCAATTTGGTATTGCGGCTTTGTTTTTATTGCCATCCTTATGGTTTACAGGCGAAAATATTTTCTCAACCATAACGAATACTTCTGTGGTTATATATATGGCATTTGCGCCAATGTTTTTGGGATATTTACTTTTTGGCTTTGGTTTAAAGTCAATTGACGCCAGTAGAGCAACTTTAATTACTTTAATAGAGCCGTTAGTGGCTACGCTTCTGGCTATCTATATTGTTGGCGAAAGCTTTAAAATCATTGGTTGGGTTGGTATGGGGTTAGTCTCACTTTGTTTATTATTACAAACAATTCCGTTTAATTTTAACAGGCAAAAAACGGCAACTGTTTCTATTCCGCTAATGCGAGAGTATTAGCTATTTTTAATCCTGCTTTGCAAGCTAACAGAGGTAATGCCAAGAATAATTTATCGAGTTATGTTATTAATGATTAAAAACAATAATTAAGAATTAAGTTAGTGTATTTTGATTAACCAATAAGATAAAAATGAGTTATTCTACAGGCACGTTAAACGCCTAAATGGTAGAAATGGCTAGGGAAATTGACAAATGAAAATTATCCATAATATATTCGTAACCATAGCTATATTGTTTGGTCTTGTCACTATTGTTGCAGGTACTCGCATTCTTCTGGGGACAAATCCAGGCTACATCGTTTTTTTACCTTTACTAATATATAACGCAGTGATGGGTATAGTATATGTTGTTGCTGGTATCACTGCATGGCGTAATATTAAACAAGGCATGCAGATGGCGGCTGTTATTTTTTTGCTGAATATCGTTGTTTTAACGATAATCTTTTTAATGTACAAGCAAGGTGTTGCTATTGCGGTTGACAGCCTTCGTGCTATGTCTTTACGAACCTTTGTTTGGTTTGTTCTGTTTGCTGGATTCTGGTGGATATATCGTAATAATAACGTTGACTATTTCAAGCCCAACGTTTAAGTTTTTACTTATGCCAACATTGATGAATGAAATTAAATAACCTGATGTAATAGAGTTAAGTACATAAATGATAAAGCGAGTGATGGAGTATGGGTGATTTAATCCTTTGGTTATTTTTTGAGGTATTTTTCGGGTATGTGTTTTATATCACAGGAGCAACTATCGTTAGAATGGTTTCTTTAGGGAAAAGTAGGGTAGAACTTTATTCGCTTCGTAGCTATAGCAATAGAAAAAAATCAAAAATTCGTACACCATCGCAAGCCTATTTAGTCGGGGTGCTTTTTTATGTAGTCCTTACCGTTTTACTCGTTTTATTTTACTAAACCTTTATCGATAGAGTTCTATTCCTAAAGAATATAGGCTAACTTTAAATGTATAAGAAATGAAATGTATAGGAAATGCATATTTCTAGGAACTTTTAGACCGTAACAATCAATAAGCTTGCCCAGTCTAAAAACAAACAACATAACGCCCTAGATTAATTACTTAATAAACAAGGATGTCCTATTGTACCTTCACATCCTATAGAAACACTACCTCGTCCACCGAAACTACCACTTACGGTAAAGCCCATTTTGTTGATAAAAGCTTCTACATTTGCAGCTGCTCCTCTAACCTGAAATGCACCATTTCCTGTCGCTATTATCATAACCCCCTCGCTACGCCCAGAATCAGTTTTAGCTGTAAATTCATACCCCACACTGCCATCAGGGTAAATATTCAAACTTGTATATTTAAACTGAAAGGTATCACCGTTAGTACCAAATTGCACTGTAACAACATATTGCGCTGTAATAACGGTATTCAGAGCGGTAGAGCCAAATGCCCCTGAAATTGTCCTAACACTAGCTATAATGTTATTTTCATAATATCTACCAATAGCTTGAGCAACATCTGCTTGCATAGATGGGCTTCTGACAAGATCCACGACATTAAAGCTTGAGCTATCAAACATATAAGGACTGATCGCACTGATTGAAATATTGCCTTTAATTAAACGATCAAATTGGTGTTTAAATGCTCTTAATTCTTCTATACCAGATGTCAAGTCTACAGAAGGGGTAGCTTCCACCGCTGAGTGCTGTCCAGGTTCATTAAATACGTAAAAGCTGTTAGCTTCGATGGTTTTAAAATCAATAACATTCACTTTTCCATTTCGGCCTGATAAAACAGCTAATGATTTTTGTTCTGCATAGGAACAATCATCACATGTTAGGTAATTAATAGACTGAGCGTTAGTATGTAGAGAAGGTAATGCTATAATCAGCATAAAAATGGGTAGTAGTAACTTCATTTGGTTCATCCTTGTTGTTATATATTTGATATACAATTCACTGTATTGAATAAAAAACTCTCATTTAGTTTGAAAACATCATTTAAGTTTATTATGAATTACTTAAAATTAACAGACTGACTATATACCTAAAGTGATAAAAATAACTCTTTGTAAAAGAGTTAAACGAGATGATATAGCCAAGATAAAGTAAAGTTTGTTATTTTACCAAAATAAACGTTAATTTAATGTCAATTTTCCATATTGCGAAGAACAGAGTATTAACAGCCTGTTTTGTTAAAAATGATAAATACACACAGGGACTAAACAAGCTTAACTAACCGACTCGGTAGCCAGACGTTGCTGCTGCCACTTCATGATTCTGGGTAGTATTAAACCAGTAATCACAATTACTACTCCCAATAACTGCAACTCAGTGACATTTTGGCCGTAAGTAAATGCAGTTAATGCAGCAAAAACGGGAACAAAGTTGAAAAATAAAGATGCGTTGGTAGCTCCCAGTTGTTTCACGCCAGAAATCCATAATAAATAACCACCTACTGTACCAAATATACCAATAAACATTAAATCAGCTAAAGTAGTACCGCTTATTACTAAGCTTTCTTGTAGCGGATGAACATCAGCATTAAATACTGTGACTAATGAAATTACCCCTAAACCTGATAACATGCCGAGTAAGGTATAAGGAATCATTGGCATCGAATGGCTTATTCCTTGTGTTAAATAGGTGTAAAGGCTCCAACATAACATGCCCAGAAATATCATTTGATCACCGTGATTGAATTGAACCCCTAGCAAGCGTTTTAACTCACCATTGGTTAACACTAATAACACGCCAGACAAGCAAACTACCAAGCTAAAAACTGTACTGCGAGCAGGAAGTTTACGTTGCAGCAAACTACCAAGTAAAGATGTTGCTAATGGGCTTAGTGCCATAATCAAAGCCCCATTGTTAGCATCCGTTTGCGCTAGGCCACTAAATAAACCTAAGTTCAACCCACCCACGCCAACGATAGAAACACTAATCGCCCAAGTCCATTGTTTTGGCGTTAGATTAGGCATAGAGATCTTTTTCCATTTTGTGTAAATGAATAAGCAAATAGCAGCGATGGCAAAACGCCAAATAACTAAGGTTAGCGCGTGTACTTGTGCCAACGCATGTTTACCAACAGGAAAACATGCGCCCCAGAAAAATGCACACAGTAGTAATAATAAAATGGCATTCGTATTTGTTGAACGATTCATATTTATTTCCATAGAAAGAAAACTTGAGAAAATGTGAGTGACAGTGTATATGTTTTAAATGTGGTATAAATAGATAAAAATGAGATGTAACATTCCAAATATGAAATTTAATTATTCTCTTGATGACATGCGTTACTTTTGTGCTGTTGCCCAGCATAGTAGTTTTAAAAAGGCTTCAGAAATATTAGAGCTTCCTCTTTCAACATTAAGCCGACGAGTCGCTAAGTTAGAAGAAGATTTAGGGATAAGACTGCTAAATCGTGATGCTCATCGGGTTCAATTAACCCACTCAGGACAAAGGTATTATGAAAGGAGCTTCTCCCTTTTTGAAGAATTAAATGATGTGGCGCTATGTCTTTTACAAGACAAAACACAAGCAAAAGGCATCATTAGAATTACTGCACCAGTGAATTTTGGTATGCATGTTTTAGCCCAGCATTTTAATGCTTTTTTAGTTCATTATCCTGATATTTATTTAGATTTACGCCTTTCAAATCAAAATATTGATCTTGAAGGGGAAGCTATCGACATAGCATTTCGTATTGGTGATCATAATACAGGCCACTGGATTGGTCGGCATTTAACTAATATTCGTTTTGTTATTTGCGGCTCAGAAAAATTAAATATACCTAACCTAAAATCACCATGCGATTTGGAAGGCTTTGCCACTGTATTGTGTGCACCTATGTCTACGTGGAAGCTACAACACAATACATCTAAAGAGAGAAAAATACATAAGCCAACTCAAAACATTCGGCTAAAAGTAGACGACATTAGTTTACTCACTCGCGCGATACAAGATGGCATTGGTATTGGATTTATCCCTGACTATCACGCGCAACCATTGATTGATTCAGGGGTGCTTAAACAAATTTTACCTGAGTGGAGCAACCAGCCTCGTGGGTGCCAAATGCTCTATCGAGATCGTGACAATATACCATTTAGGTTACGCTTGCTAATAGATTTTATGGTCAAACGTTTCAATGAGAATCCAGTATAAAGTTAATTGAGTAATGAATTTGGTCAGCTTGATAGTTATGGTGAATGACCATGACAAAAAGAGGTATAAATATCAAAATTGCAAATAAAAAATGAAATTAGCCAGCCAAAGGGGTACCGATAGTGGCTACTAATTGTTATTTGACTTACCACCAAGGTGCAGATGTAGGATAATTACCTACTATTGAATATATAACGTTGGGTTGTTAAAGCATATTCATAAAAAAATAGGTGTTGCATAGCAGACACCTATTTTTTTCTTTTGCATAAGGCTTATTAAAGCCTGTTTGATTGATGTTTTACTTACTAATCATCACTTTGATTAGTAAAAGTCATTTTGTAACCCGTTGCAGAACTCGCGTCTTTTTCTAAAAGAACAAACTGATTTTTACTGTCTTCGTTAAGTGTTAATTGGCTTGTTGCAAGTACAATATTACTGCTGTCTAATGTACCAATCACGTAAACAGTGTATGTGTTATTAAGTAACCCAACGGTACTTGGCGTAGCAAATATTGCTGTTAAATACTGATCAGCCGTTTCTATAATTTCATCATTGCGTACAAAGTACACTTTAATATTAGTAAAGTCGTCAACAATTTCATCTTGGTCGATTAAGTTTACTACTGTCATTTGATGACTATAAATACTTTCAGTTTTACTGTTTTCAACAACCAGTGAATTTAGCGTTATTTCTATTTCGTCGATACGGCCATCACCATCTTCGTCAATGTCGCCATCTTCATCTTCATCTACAGCTTCTTCTAAAAGATAGAAAAAGATTGTTTTATCAGTATTTTCATTTAATGGTAATAAATGATTATTGATAATAACACTTTGCTCATTTGGTGTTACCAAACTCATACTATAATCGCCAGAGCTGATTAGTGTTGTTGGGCTATATTCACCATAGTTGAGTGCTGACACTTCAGGTGAGTCATCAATGGTATTGATGTAAAAATCAAATGAGCTTGTATATTGTGGTAGTAGTGGGTGCTCTACAATACCATTATATACACGGTAACTGGCTTCAGAATTAGTGTCTGAATAAGCTTGTACTGCTGAGGTTGATACAATATCTATCATAAATGGAGATGAGCCTACGCCAGTATTAGCTCTAACAACGATGATATATTCCGCAGCATAAGGAAAAGTGATATCAGGTGAGGTATATAAAACGTCAGTACTACCAGCAGAGGTAATGTAAAAGATGTACTCGTCTTGGTCTAACTTTTGATTGTCAGACATAACACTATAATTAGCTTGGTTTAATAATTTAGCTTCATTGAATGTTTCATCTGATTCAGAGTAATAAATATCTATTCCTGCAGATAAATCATGCATGTTAAGTACTCTAACGTTAAATAAATCGTCGACGTTATCGTCATCAATTTCATCATCATCTCTTACTGGAATTTCATAAACCATGATACTTGGTTCTTTAATATCACCAGCGATAACAATAAACTGAGTGGCATCACTATTTATTCTTAGTGGTTCTTCATAAATAGTTTCTAAATCATATTGATTGTTGTATTCATTTTGCCAAGCTAACTCAATATCATAGGTGTCAGGGTCGTAAGAGAAACGACTGCCAACTTTGGTGAAAGAGATGGCTGAATATGTTTTTTCGCTATAATCATCATCGTCATATTGGTCTACAGTTAAATAAATTCCAGGTGCATTTGGAGAAAGGTTGTATAACTGAATATATCCAGTGTCTGAATCACTACTACCCCCACAGCCATATAAAGTTAATGAAAAAATCAAGCTAAACCACAATGGGATAAAACGTTTGTAGCTAGAGTTTTGAAAGCTTCTGAGAGTCATTTTTTTTCCTTTTAGTAAGTATCACTATTAACTACTTGCAAATTTAAGGCGAATAAAAGTCTTAAATTTATTGCTGATATTTAAAATTTTAAGCAGATCATTAGGTTAATTAAATTGCTGTTTTGGCATGTGGATAAAGAGTATTGTATTGGGTAAGTTCCGTTTACACATGCGCCTTTACATATCTTTACATATCTCGGATTAATAAACTACACTAATCAAGTAAAGTGACCACTTTATATGGTCTACACTAAGTTGAATAGTGTGATTTTATCTGAATACACCCTATAAGAGGCTCTATTTTAGTTTAAGTTCAAGTTTAAGTTCAAGTTTTTAGTTCGAGCATAACGTGTTTCATTTTTTGTAATGCTTTTTTTTTCAATCTGTCGAATACGCTCTTGTGATACACCATATTTGTTAAAAAAGTGATAACAGAGTAAATGTCATCACTTCATATAAATATCGCTAACGTTTAATTGTTAGTTAATTGTATTACTTAAGCACGCGCTTCTTTAGCTTCTAATGTACATGCTTTTTCTTCAATGATTAAACCTGCTTCAACAGCGTCGATAGCGCGTTGGTCATGTTTGTTTGCAGGGCAACCACAAGTATGATCACTAATGTTATGTAAACGAGCTTGCTCTAAGTGCCATTGTGCTACTTTGATATGTTGGTCAACATTCATTTTATTTCTCCAGGACGGTAATTATTAAGGCTTTAATCTATCAAAATTGATAAGAAGGGGGATTGTAATTAAAATTTCCTTTATGTCTAGAAATATTTGATAATATCTTAAGCTGTTGTTCTATATCAAAGATGATGTGTTTGTTTGCTGTTATGAAGCAATTATAGTTATGCGATAAAACTGAGCGATAAAGCAGAGTAGTGTTCTTGAAATAGTTGGTTTATTAAGAGCACATGGCTAAGTTCAGTTACAGCATTAAACGAGGTATTTCAATTGCAGGGCAACTATTTACTATCATAGGTATATTATGTTTAAGGGCTAATAATTCAGCTTGTGTATCACTTACACCTTGTTGCGCCCAAATAAATTTAACATGATATTGTTTTGCTGCATCAACGATATCGTAAAGGTATTTTGATTGGCGGAAAACATCAATCATGTCAATAGCCACTGGAATATCATTTAAACAGTTATACACCTCGCGACCCTGTATTTTTTGTCCTGTTAGTTTAGGATTTACAGGGAACACTTGGTATCCTTGTTCAATGAGAAATGCCATCACTTTATAGCTGTCACGATCAGGTTTGGCGCTTGCACCAATTAATGCGATGGTTTGGGTGTTTTTCAAAATATGAGAGATTTTTGCATCTCGAGAGGCTGTGTTTATCTCTGTACTCATTATTCTAACCCTTTCCAAACAGGAGGTCTTTTGTCAAAAAATGCTGAAATGCCTTCTTCACATTCCTCTGAAAGCATAGCGTGTAGCATTGCATAACTGGCTGTGTGATAAGCTTGTTCAATTGATTCTTCAATTTGTTGGTAATAGGCAAGTTTACCTGAATAAATACCCACGGCTGATTTTTTTGCAATTTTATCTGCTAGTTTTTCAGTTTCTTCAAGTAGAGCTTCTTTACTGACAACTTTATTAAGTAGGCCAAATCGCATGGCATCTTCAGCAGAAAATAGATCGCCCGTTAAGGCTAATTCCATTGCATGTTTACGATGCATATTTCTACCTATGCCAACAAGCGGTGTAGTGCAAAATGTACCTATATTTACTCCTGGAGCGCAAAATAATGCTTGTTCTTGTGCAATAGCTAAATCACACATTGATACTAATTGGCAGCCTGCGGCACTTGCTGTTCCTTGAACACAGGCAATAATAGCTTTAGGTGATTTAATTAACGACATCATAAATTGTGTGCAATCATCTAAAATGCCCTTAACGCGTTTTTCATTATTGGGCTCACAGTTCGGTTTTTTTCCTGACATTTCTTTTAGATCGTGGCCTGCGGAAAAAACCTTGCCTTCACCTTTTATCACGATAACACGAACATCATCATTGTCATTCGCTTCTTTAATATGCCGATGTAAAGTTTGTAACATAGTTGATGATAAAGGGTTTCTTTCTGCTGGCCGGTTCATTGACAACCAAAGCACGTGGTTTTTAATATGGCTTAATACATAAGATTGTTCTTTTTCGTTATTGGACATATATACTTCCTTTTTTCGTTTTATAAAACGCTTTTAGGCGTGCTAAGTTTAGAAATAATTATATTTAATTATTTTAGTATTCAGTGTAAGCACAAAAATAATTGGGTGTTATTAGACCTTGGTGCTACTAAAGTTTGGTTGGCAGTATTATGCGTATGGTAACTCCATCAGGCGAAGAGTGGTTTTTTGCACTGATTTTACCCTGATGAAATTGACATATTAGCCTCGCAATATATAAGCCTAAGCCCAAATGCGGTTGTTCATGCTCTTTTTTATTTATTGATACATGGTTACGTAATGAAACCATAGAATCAAACAAATTCTCACTAAGTAATTTAGGTAATAAAATACCATTGTTGTGAATTAATAATTCAGCTTGATTATTTTGGTGATGTAACTCAATGGTTATTACCTTGTCTTGACTGAATTCAACGGCATTATGAATTACTTTGTCTAATAATTGCACTATATGCTCAGGCGAACCGTGTAGCGTTAGGTTTGCTATTTTTTTATTTAAGTGGGAAGTATCTAACAGAAAAGTAAAATCACTATAAACTTGTCGATAACCAGCAATACAGCCTGAAACAACAGTATGTAAATCAAAATCTATTTTTTCAGTGCTTGACAACATTTGTTCAAGACGAGTTGCTTCGCTCATGTTAGTTAAAATTAAGTTTAAAGTATTAATACCTGTTTGTGCGCGTTCAATATAGGCATTTTTGTCGTTATTAGCTTGGGATGAATTATTAACTTGTGGAAAATTAGTGTGCTGGGCTTGTAATGCTAAATTTTCAAGAGATGTTTTAACCACAGCAATAGGCGTTCTTAATTCATGAGAAAGTCGAGAAGACATACTTTCTAAATAATGGTTGTATTCACTTAATCGGTTAACTGCGGTGGTAAAGCTACGTGATAAATCACCAATTTCATCACGGCTAGTAGAGGGGGAAATAGTGCCTATAATCCGCCCTTGCGGATCAATGGCTAATTCTGCTTGATTAGATAAGTGTCGGATACGTGATGAAATACGGGTAGCAAAAGTAATAAAAGTTAATGCACCCAGCACCATGATAGCTAAAATAACAGTAAAGAGTTTTTCTAAAGCGCGATTTCTTAACGTGCGAATGCCATTAGTTGTTTCTTCAACAATAACCGCTCCTTGTACTTGATCATTAATAAAAATAGGGTATGCGGCAGACAAGACTAACGCTTGTTTATCTGTAGTTAATCGCCATTGAGATTTAGCCAAGCCTGATAAAGCGCTAACAATATGTTCACCGCTTAAATGACCTGCATCGTAAAGTTGATCAATAAAATCAGTAGGAGGCTTGGTTAGAATTTTGTAATACAAGGGCAATAATATATGCTGTTCAAATTGATACCACAGGCTTTGTTTATCACTCGCACGTACTATTTTTTTTGTGTCATGCCAAACACCATTGGCAGATTTCAATGAGCCTGCACTGGCTAATACTCTGTGATGTTGATCGACAACCCAGATACTTGAATTAGTGTAACGCATTCCTTTAACAATACGTTCAATTTCAGGAGATGGAACGAGGATTGTTCCTAAACTGTCAAGTTTGCTTGGGTCGGCTGAGCCAATGGCTGAAACAGCGTTACCAGCGGGTTTATCTATATCAAAAAAAGCAAAAGCAATTTTATCACCAAGGGTCTTTAGTGGCACTCTCAGTTCAATATTATAACCTTGGGGAGTAACTAACCAATGCCCTTGAATATGTGCTGCGGGTTTTGGGATGTCATCGATATTGTTGGTAATGCTGAAAGCAGATATCCAACCCGCTTGTTTATTACTGACAATAAAACGGTTTAAATTGTTATTCTGATCGGTAAAAGATAGGGCTAAATGGTCATTGTTAGTAATGCTTCGGTTATTTTTACCTCGGAATACAACTTGGTTATCAACTACTTGAAAAAACAAATAAAGGTATTTGTCGTATTTACCAACACTGGCTTTAAAGTTAAGACTTAGCGCTTCGTTGGCAAACAGTTGTTGCTGTTGATGATAAAAATGAGCCTGTTGAGAAAAATTAGGCCAATCGTTATGTAATCCGTCAAGTTGAATAGCTTCAGTTAACTGATATCCGTATAAATCTTTGCCTTGTTCAACACTGGGTAAAAAACTGGCTTGGTTATTAAATAAATTTTCACGTTCGTGTAAAGCAGTTGCTAATGCTCTTGCTGTACCAACCAAGGTTTGCTCTTGTCCAAAGCGTAAATATTTCTCCATTTCCCATACATATTGATAGCCAAACCAGGGAATAACAAACAGAAAGCTAGACAACAGTAATAATTTTGTTCTTAAGCCAAAACGAAATTGTAAAGGTTTTTTATTAGCCACAATTTTATTAACCACTTTACTATTAGCCATCAATACGTGTGTTATTCATTTCACTTAACCAACGATAGCCCATGCCATAAACGGTTTCTATACAATCAAATTGCTCATCGGCGTTGGCAAATTTTTTACGAATGCGTTTAATATGAGAAGTGATTGTGCTGTCATCAACATAAATTTTTGAATCAGTCATTAATTGAGTACGGTTTTTAACATGACCAGGATGTTTAGCTAAGGCATGAACTAACCAAAATTCAGTAATAGTTAAATCAATAGGTTTATTTTGCCATGTAATTGTCATACGTTGGCTGTCAATAGTTAATGAACCCGTTTGGGTAATATGATCATTGTTTATAGGCTGTTTAAGGGCTTCTTGACGACGAAATAATGCTGATATACGTGCAGTTAAATGAGGTAAGCTAATGTCTTTAGTTAAATAGTCATCTGCGCCTATTCTAAGCCCTGAAACCGTATCAAAGTCATTATCTCGGGCAGTTAAAAAGATAATAGGTAAACTAGCTGATTTAGCGCGTAAATACTGGCACAGCACAAATCCGCCATCGTATTCTTCATTCAAACCAATATCTAAAATAACTAAGTGTGGCAAACGTAAATTAAATGCTTGTGTGGCTGTTTCTCTGTTGGCATAGGTTTGTACTTGGTAGCCTTGTGATCGTAGTACATCGGCATAATTCTCGCGTATGGCCGTTTCATCTTCAACAATAGCAATTCGTTTGGTCATAGTAATACTTCTAATTGGTAGCTTGTCTTCGACTATATCTAAATTTTTACTTTAGTGCGCCTTATTTTTGAAATTGCCATATTGTTGCCATAATTGCTCAGCAGTTTGGCTTTTTTTCTCCATATCCTTGCCTTTATATTGGGGTTTAATAGCTGTGTTCAACAAAAAAGATATTAGCAATATTTTGAAAACACAGACAACATAAAAGAGGAATATTATGAAAGCAATTAACACTCAAAATAAAATTAACTTAGCCTCCAATAGTAAAGGCAATTGTTCAAAAACAATTTTATTAGCCACAATGTTTGCAACTGTAATGATGAGCACATCGGCATCTGCTTATAACAGCACTTTGGATAAAAAACTAACAGTGGCTGAAAGACATCAAGAAAAAACTAATAATGAAAATATTGGCTTTGGTACAGGGGCATTAATTGGTGGGGTAATAGCAGGACCTTTAGGTGCAATGGTTGCGGGTATAGGGGGCACTATGATTGCAAAATTTATTAATGTTAAAGATGATAACGAAACATTAAATACCACTTTATTAGAAGAAAAAAAACTATACGATTTGAATAAAGAGCAAACTGAAAAGCAGTATCAGGCCAAATTACAACGTTTGCAAAATACTTATCAGCAACAGTTATTAGCCCTTGAAAATCAACAACAAACTACTGGGCAACTACAAGCAAATAATTTATTAATGAGTTTGCAGTTTTCTACTGGTTCAAGTGATATAGCCGCCCATTACCAAGAGCAAGTTGAAGCTCTTGCACAAATACTTAACCGTTCACCAAAAATGAAAATTGATTTGTCAGGCTACACCGATTTAACAGGGGAGGCTGCATTGAATCAAACTTTATCAAAAGCCAGAGTAGAGACAGTAAAAAACTTATTAATGGCGATGGGAGTTAATGAAGAGCAAATAGCTACGTTTGCCTTTGGTGAAAATTCGCCTGTTGTGGCAAATAATGAACGCGAAGTTAGTTTTTATGATCGTCGTGTTGTATTGAAGTTACATAATCCATCATCGTTAAACGATGATAAAGTGGCCAACAACTACTAAAAATTCCGATAAACCACTAATTTTTGATATAAAAACAAGTGGTTAATTTAATATAATAGTTTTCCTAACCTTTGTCTGCGCATACGCCAAAATAGCTTTAATCAGTTATTTATCAAACTAAAAGGCTCAGTAAGTTAATATTATTGTTATCTTGCTGAGTCTTCCACTGCTAGCGCATTTTAATCCTAGATTCCAACAGGGTTGAGCGATAATCATCGTCTAACCCTGCCATTTTCTTTTTCCTCTCTATACATGCTGACTTGGTTGTACCTTGTTTAAAGAGTGATATCACTATCTTTCGCATTACATTAAACACAAGTGGTCCCTGCTTTTTACGTATTCTCGACTCATCTTCTCTAAAGTTCATATCCAACATCCAATGCATGCTTTCAACCTGCCAATGGCTGCGTACCGCATTGAGTGTAAATCTAGTGAGTTGATATACCAGCGTGTTTCTGTGGTATTCGTATCTGCTGACAAGTCCTTGTTTCAATACGCCCATGCCCTGAGCTTATTTCGGTATACTCATCACAATTGCGCTTGGTGAAACCTTCACGTTCTGAGTTAAAATGTTTCAGAAAGGTAGTGTTAATATTAAGTGACAAAGGTGATTATTATGCCTTGATCTGATCGCCACTTGTTCTAAAGGCTCAATTTATAATGATCTTGCCGTGTACAAATCTCTCAAAAGTTAATGATTATCATTTGTGTTTAAGTTATCTGTCTGTATAATATCGCAAATTATTTTAAGTCGTAAAAATATACATTTAGGGGTAATCATGAAATTTAAGCGCCATTTTGTACTTTCTTCGTTAGTGTTAGCTATGGGTTTTCCTGCCTATGGGCAAGAATCATCACAAGCCGAAAACATTGAAAAAAATGATAAGCAAGTAGAGATCATTTCAATTGTAGGTGTACGCCAAGATCGTGTAAGTAAAGGGGCTACTGGCTTAACACTAGAGATTAACGAAACACCACAATCAATTAGCGTTATAAGCTCTGAGCAAATTAAAAGTTTTGCTGCTAATAGTATTAATGACGTTATGCAAATGGCAACAGGTATCACAGTTCAGCAAGGTGAAACTAACCGAACTCGTTATACATCTCGCGGTTTTGATATTAAAAGCACTCAACTTGATGGTATTGGTTTACCTAATAGTTGGGGTCTTATTACGGGTGTAATGGAAAGCTATGGATACGAAGAAGTAGAAATTATTCGCGGCGCTAATGGCCAATTAACTGGTATAGGTAATGCTGGGGGTACCATTAATTATGTTCGTAAACGCCCAACAAACGAAAATGAAGGGGAGGTTGCTGTAGTACTCGGTTCAGATGCGCTTAAACGTTTAGAAGCCGATTATTCCTTATTTCTAACAGAAAGTGGTAGTTGGGCTGCGCGAGTTGTTGCTGTTTTAGAAGACTCTGAATCATATCTTGTTGGTTTAGAAGATGATCATACTTATTTATCAGTGGTTGTTGATGGTCAAGTTACAGACAATTCAACAGTGACATTTGGAGCTTCATACCAAGACGCAAATACTGATGGTAATATGTGGGGCGGTTTACCTTTAGCTTATGCTGATGGCACACAGGCCGATTTTGATGTAAGCACGAGTCCAACTCAAGATTGGACTATGTGGGACACCGAAAATATAAGCGCTTTTGTTGAATATTCTTATATTTTTGATAATGATTGGGAAATAAAAACAACTTACAACAGACAAGAATCAAACGATCAAAGTAAATTGTTTTTTGTCGCTGGCTTAGAAAATAGTGAAACGAATCGAGTATCAAGAAGTTCTACGGGTAGATATGCTGGTGATTTTAGTGCTGATTTGTTTGATTTAACAGCTAAAGGTGAATATCATTTATTTAATCAAACACATGAGTTAATGTTTGGCACAAGCATATCAAAAAGTACCAGTCTTAGTTTTAATAACCCATACGACAAAACCACAACTCCTGCTTATGGTATTACGCCTATTTTTCCTTATCCGCTAGACTTAACGCCTGAGCCAGTGTGGGAAGAACAAGTTGAAACAGCAAATTTAGATATCACCCTAACACGTTATTTTGGTTCAACTAAAATAAACCTTAACGATGAGTTATTTGTTATCGCAGGTTTCAATGCCATTGACTATACCCGGGAAGGATATAATTCAGGTGGTACAGTTAAGAATGAAGAAAATGAGATCAGCCCTTATCTTGCAGCAACCTATTCAATAACTGAAAATACCAATGCATATATCAGTTATTCAGATATTTATGAACCACAAGACCGATATGACTACTATTATCATTTTTTAGCCCCTAGTAAAGGTGTTAATTATGAAATTGGCATAAAGACCCAATGGTTAGATAATACCATACTTACTAGTTTTGCTCTTTTCAGTGCCGAACAAGATAATATTGCCGTAAGAGCTGGAACAAATGACGAAGGTAAGGCTTATTATGAAGGAACCTCTATGACATCAGAAGGGGTTGAGATAGAAGTTATTGGCCGACTGACTGAAAACCTTAATACCACTTTTGCTTATACATTCATGGATATAGAAGATGAAGCTGGTGACGATACAAGTGCATGGGAACCTAAAAATGCAGTGAAGTTCTTACTAGACTATACATTGCCTGCAGTACCTGAACTGGTTGTTGGGTTGGGTGGTAGATGGCAATCAAAAACCGAAGATTTATCAGGTGTGGTAAAGCAAGACGCATATGTATTATTAAATGCCTTTGCCCGTTGGAATATATCAAATAGCCTTTCAATACAAGCAAACATTAATAATATTACTGATGAAAAATATATCACTGGTTTACAATATGTTGGTTTCTACGCTGCTCCAACTAACGGTAGCATTAAAGCAACGTATAGCTTTTAAAAATTTTTGAGAGGTTATCTCTAGGATAAGTTGTTTGGTTTAGTTTCTCCATTTTAACTTATCCATAAAATAGAATAGGGGGGTTATGCCTACCAGAGAATAAACTCTATATGGAAAACTATTCTGCTAAGTCATGATGACTTTTATAAGCTGCTGTGTTTTTAAAAGTGCGCTGCTCAGGTAAATTATTTATTTCTCGTAAAGTTTTTTGACCGTTTATTGATTTTTCTAAAGTAAATCCATCATATAATTTTCCATTTGTAGTAAATGATTGATATATAAGCTTATTATCGGTTTTTTTGATGATTTGATATGTCGGTGTGTTCTCTCCCATTCGTTCAAGAGTTACACCATAGTTGCTGTACTCTTTCCAACGCGATGGCTTTTGAGGGTAAGTTTTAGGGCCAGCAACGGATGTTACAAAGACTGATTTAATTTTTTTTGGGGCACTAGTATTAGATAATTTTGATATGCTTTTTTCGATACCAATGCTACCTCGAGCATAAGTGTGATCATGGCCTTGTAGCACTAGGTCAACATTATGTTTTAAGAATACAGGTAAAAAAGCGGCTCTAATTTCTGGTTCGTCTTGACCTAGGGTATTTAATGGCATACCACAAGATGAAAATATTGGATGATGCATTGTTACTATTCGCCACTGGGCGGCGCTGTTTTGTAATTTATTGTCTAACCATTTAGCCTGAGCTTGTAATAAGGCAATACTCCCTTGAGCTTCTGAGTTAAGTACAAAAATATCTAAATCAGGGTATTGTGATACGTAAACGGTTTCTTGTAATTCTTTAGGAAGTTCAGGGGTTAATGGTAGTGTGAACTGGTCTTGCCATAGTGTTGAAAGTGCCCATTTTTTTTGCGTGTTAGATTTTACTTGCCAATCATATTCGTGGTTTCCTGCTACTAGCACGGCGGGTAGCATGCCATGAATAAAACGCCCAGCATTTAGCCAGTTTGACCATTGTTTATCGTTCGCACCTTCATTTACTAAATCACCTGCGTAAATGGCAAATTCGGCATTTGTTGCATGTTTCCATGCGCGTCTTAATACCATTGGCCAGTGAGAATGAATACCATTTTGTGCATCGCCAAAATAGAGAAATTCAATATCATGATTATTTTGCTTAGGTGATGTTTTAATTTGTTGCCAAGAAGACCACTTGTCTTTAGCCCCGCTAACACGGTAGTTGTATAGTGTATTGGGCGTTAAACCTGTAAAGGTAATTGAATGATAATTCACCCCAGATAGTTCAACATTAGCAGGATAATTAAATACGCCAAAGTTATTTTTACCTTGCTTTAAAGAAACAATACTTGTGCTAGCTTCAATTGTACTTACATTGATGTCATATCGGGCATTTGAATTGGCTTTAACAAGTTGTCCGTAAGCTGTTTTAACATCTTGGTTTGTTCTCCAAGTAAGTGAAATACTGTTAGAAGGATTTTGTGTTGCTGTTGCAATAATACGATCTGGCCAAGAAGAAGCAGGTGGATAAGGTGTTTCTGCTTTAGTTGGTTGAGAATTACTGTAGGCTGTGTTTGAAATAAGTAATAGTAGTACTAAGTTGAAAAACCACATTAATGAAGACATGATGGGCACCTAAACGTTGTAATAATTGATAGTAAAGCGCACCAGTTTTTGGTGCGCGTGAAATGTATACGTTAATTTATAGGTTGATTAAAATGCGTAACTAACACCGCCACCAAAGGTTGCTGGCGCTCCTACTAAACGAGAACCACTGTTTAGTTCAAGAAAATAAACTTCGTCAGTAATGTTACGTGCGTAAGCATAAATATTTAGGCCATTATTAAAGGTTACATCGGCTCGTAGCCCGAGCAAGCTATATGATGGTGTCGTGTTACCATCACCAGCATTTAAGCGATTAGACTCTTCACCATGATAACTATAATTAATACGCGCATTTAACTGAGTATTGTTAGTGAATGATGTTTCATAATTAAGCGCAGCAGTTTGGCTCCACTTTGGTGAACCAGGGAGCGGATCGCCAATAGTACTGATAACATCGTTAACTCTATTTGAGCTGAATTCTGTAATTTCAGTGTCTAAATAGGTGCCAGCAGTATTAAATGTAATTCGGTGGTTTTTTGCTTCATATAAGGTTACAGCAATCGATGCTTCAGCACCGCGAACTGTTGCTTTACCTACGTTTGTTCTACCGTTAGTATCATTTGACAAACGAGCGGTTGCTTGTAGCTCTTCAAAGTCATAAGAAAACACATCAAAGGTTAAGTTGACATTATCACTAACATAGCGGGCACCTGCTTCATAGGCGAGTACCTCTTCTGATTCAAAGGGGTGGGTTTCTTCTTCTGAGAAAATTGAGGTGCCATCAAATCCGCCGCCACGATAAGCGGTACTAACAGAGGCAAACACATTGATGTTGTTGTTCACAAAATATTGAACAGCTAATTTTCCTGATACGTTGCTGTCGTCAAATTCTTTATCCCATGAGAAGTTTGCGTCAGTTTTGAATGTATCTTCAAATTTAGAAAGTCCCCAAGGATCGGCGTCTATATTTTCACCACGAAATTTAGCGCTATCTTTGGTGTAGCGAAGTCCTGCACTAATGACTAAATCATTTGATACATTCCAATCTATATTACCAAAAGTAGCAGCACTGTTACGGCGCTGGTTATAAGGTGAACTGTACTGAGATAACACAGCATAACTAGTCCAGTTACTAGTAAAATCTACAGAGTCGTTAATAAAAAATGCCCCAACAATCCAATCGAATGTTCCGCCAGTTGTATCGCTTAGGCGAATCTCTAATGATGTTTGGTTTAAACTATCGTCAAAATTGTATTGGTAGCGTGGGAAAGAGGTACCATCACCGTTGCCACTGACATTGCGTTCGCTATTTTGCAAACCAAATAGTACATCTACATTTAAGTTTGAATTTAATTGGCGACTAAAGTCAGCTGAAAAACCACTTACGTCAATTTCGTGAGAATAATATTCACTGGTATAAAACTCAAAGGGATCGTCATTTTCCCCTGCATTGAGGGTAGAGGTATCATCGTTAAATGCTATACGATCATATTGACGTGTATCACCGCGATCTTGGCTCACAAAATAATGTAAAGTGAGTGATGTTATGTCATCAAATTTATACTCAGCGGTGCCTCGAAAAGCAAATAAATCGGCATCACCGAAGCCATCACGTTCACCTGGATCAGCAATTTGAGGCAAAATACCTTCAGTACCTTCAGGTACAAATCCAGCAAAGTTACCTGCACCTTTACCGTCCATGAAACCGCCACCTTGTTTCATTAATACAGCAACACGAACACCTAAATTATCTGATACTGGGCCGCCAATTGCAGCGCTGCCAGAAACAAAATCATATGAGCCGTATTCTATATCAGCATAACCGTTTAATGTATCACCAGGGGCACGAGTGATTGCATTAATTGTTCCTGCGGTAGTATTACGGCCATATAACGTACCTTGTGGGCCTTTAAGTACTTCAATACGCTCTAAATCAAAAAGAGGCATACTCAAATAGGCATTTGACGTTTGATAAATACCATCTATATGCAGTGCGACTGACGGGTTACCATTAGGTTTGTAGTCATCTGCTCCACCAATGCCACGAATAGTAATAAAACTATTTTCAGGGCCACCAAAGGCTGAATTGATTGATATACCAGAGAGGCTATCAATTAAGTTTGTAAAGTCTGTTACACCTTGATCTTTTAATTCATCTCCACCTAACACTGAAATTGCTATAGGAGTGTCTTGTAAGCTACTTTCACGCTTAAGGCCTGTAACGACAATTTCATCCATAGGGGCTTGATAGTTAGAAGCACGTTTATTGGTTGAGTTAGGGGTTAAGTCAGCTTTTTTAATTATAATGGCGCCACTTGCTTGCTCTTGAGCTATGAGTCCACTGCCTATTAATAATTGTTCTACCGCTTTAATCACTGATAGTTTCCCTATAGCTGCAACGGCTTGCTTGTCACTTACTAGCCGACTTGGCGCTATAATTACTGTACCTGTTTGCTGAGCAAGCTGGTTAAGTGCTTGACCAAGGGGTTGAACAGCAATATTTATTTCAGTTTGTTTTGCAAATACATATTGAGGTGCAAAAGAAGTAAGCGCTCCGCTAAAAAGTGCGAACTTGATAGAACGTTTGAGTAATGTTTTCATGATGTTTATTCCTGTTAATTAATATAGGTTCGTTACAAGAGTCATCATGAGTAAATTTTTTTCAGTAAATCATTATATTTAACAAAAACTTCATATAATAAATATTATCGATAATGTCCTAAATACTGCTAGATTAAGGGTTATAGATTAATTTTTTGTCAACACTGTACGGTTGTCTTCTTCTGTTAGCGTAATAGAATAAGCGGCAACTAACCCTGTTAAAACAGGTTCAATTTGATCAAAAGTGAATGATGCTGTGATTGGGAGTTTATTAATGCTTTCATCTAAAACAATTACTGGTTTTTTAATGTAGCGATTAATATCTAAGATCACATTTTCAAGTGGTACATTATCGTAAATTAATCTCGCATTTAGCCAAGCAAATTCAGTTTCAGGATTGAAATGAGTAACCTCGTTTATAAATGCACCATTTTTGTTAGTACGTAATTGTTCGTTAGGATGTAATTGAACGATGTTTTCATCTTTATTACCTTGCTCAGGCAAATCGGCCACGTCAACTAGGCCACGTTTTACCGAAATTTTCAATTCGCTGTCGGTGCTATGTTTAACTTCAAATGCGGTGCCTCTAACGCGCACCTCAGTTTGTTGGGCTGATACCGAAAAAACACGTTCTGAATCGTGAATAACATCAAAATAAGCACTGCCTTTATGTAGCAATATGTGCCTTTCGTGTTGATTGATATTGACCGAAATACTAGAATTTCCTGCAAGGGTTACACTTGTTCCGTCACTTAGTGTTATTGAGCGGTTTTCACCAACGGGAGATGTAAAGACAATTTCAGGTGCAGTAACCTCTAATGTGTTAGTTGCCTTAAATGTATTGTTAACTACGATAAACAATACACTTGCTGCTATACCTGTTAACCATAATGCTGATTTGGCGAATGTGTTCTTAGATTTTTTTGTAGGTAATGTAACTGAGTTTTGGTTGGCATATTGTTGTAACCATTCAACGGCAGAATCTGTAACACCTATAGTTTGCCAAACCTTATAAGATTGTTTGAATGCTTTTTTATTAGCGTTGTTTTCATTAAACCATAGTACAAAGTTATCACGTTGTTCTTTTGTCGTTTGCCCACTATTAAAATAGATAAGCCACTCTCTAGCTTGTACTTTTGTTGACTTCATGCTTGAAGTTTTTTCAGTTTCTTGATTGGCATAACTCACTTGGGGTTTATTGTGTTTATCTATCATGATGTTTACTCGTCAGGTAGGGCGTTAGTAAATGATTTATCTGTGTTATTTTTATGCAATGTTTTGTCATCTCTATCAGATTCATCATCAATTTTTTCCAAAATAGACATTGCCGTATTCAATTGACGACAAATATCTGTAAGGCTCCAGCCTGTATCAGCAGATATTTGAGCATATGTTTGACCTTTTATTCTAGCGCGCATTAATATTTCGCGTTGTTTATCACTAAGTTGCTCTGTACCTTTTTGAATAAGTGCAATACGTTGTTCGCTTTGTAAAATACGTTCAGGACAAAATGTGTCAACTTGCGCTTCATCTGCCTGTAGCTGTTCTGTAATAAACTCGCGGGTTTTGCATAAATGACCAATAGATTTTAGTGTGATATTCATAGCTATTTTTATAATGTAGGCCTTAGGGTCATGTATTTTTTCAGCGTTGTTTATTTGATAAAAACGACTAAAGGCTTCTTGTGCGACATCTTCGGGTTCAGGAGGGCCCGAACCGTATGATTTTTGTAATAAACGACAGACATCAAACCAGTGTTCACGAAATAAACCATCGATACTTTGTGATTTTTTGGGTTTGTCTTTGAGCGCATGCATTGGTGCTGGCTTAACTGTAGATTCTTTTATATCGGAATCGATGAAAAATAACGGGGCATTGTGCAGCGCTTTATTCATTTATGTTAACTCAATAGCGATGAAAATCCGCTGAATGCTAGCGATATTTTATGACAACGATATGACAGGTAAGGGATTGCGTTGAAATATATTTTAATTATTGTTTCTTCGCCAAGCACTTGGCTTTATGCCAACATAGCGACGAAATGCTGCAGAAAATTTACTTGGGTTAGCATAGCCGACAGAAATAGCGACATCGGTGACACTATAGTCAAGTTTTAGTAATATTTGAGCCTGTTCCATTCTTTGTGCTGTTATGTAGGCAAATGGTGTCATTCCAGTGGAGCGCGTAAAAGATTTTGAAAAACTTGTTTCATCCATTTGCAGTAATTCAGCCATTTTTGCAACATTAATATTTGATTGCAAATTAGTTTTTATTAACGTTTGCACCCTTGTTAGTGCTCTATTTGTTAAAGGACGACGGTTAGTTGCTACTGAGCCTTGTGTAGGAGTATTTAAAAGTTGTTCAAGAACCTGTTGTACACCTTGTTGAAAAAATAGGGTGGATACACCATAAATTTGAGCGCTACGCCATAATCCCAATAGCATTGCAGATAAAAATTCACTATTTAAGGTTTGAAGTGTTTTTTTTCTAATATCATTATTAGATATTGTAATATATCCTGATTTACGTAAAACATCTAAATTTAATGCTAACCCAAGCATATCAACACAGGGGCAACTTGCATAACAGGCTTCTCTAGACCAAACAGTTATCGATCCACGACGCCATTCTGATTTGATAAGATTAGTATTATACCATTGTTTTACTAACCCACCACCACTGAGGTTTAATCCAATACGAATATACGAACTAGTAGGGATTTCACCTTCAAAAGCTTTAAATGCAGAACGAACTAATAAGATAGAGTCATCTTTATTAGTAAATACCTGAGCAGAATGTTCCCCATAGTTATCAATGCCAAGTTGAATCATGTACCACCAGTCAGTGTTATTTTTTAAAAAGATATAATATAACATAATATTTTGCCAGTAATGGAGTATTTGCCTGTTTCGGAGTAGCGGAAAACTTATAGTTAATAATAATGGCAATAATTATTGTTAACTATTTTATATTAAAGGAAAATTATGATTAAGGTCGTTATTAAAGGTATCTGCACTACTGCAATACTTGCTAATTGGGGAGGAGGTATTTTTGTTGTTCAAGCTGATACGTTAGAAAAATTAAAAGATGATGAACTGGAAAAAATTGTAGTAACAGCAAATAAGCGTAACGTAGGTTTTATAGATAGTGATTCATCAGTTACTGTTCTGGGTATTAATGATATTCAAGAAGCACGTTTACGAGATTTTACACGTATTGACGATTTAGTGCCCAATGTCCAGATAAGTACGGATGGTCAGCATGGAAATATTTTCATTACAGTAAGGGGGGTTGAATCTAATCCCTTTATTGTAAATCGTGCGGCAGTTTATATAGATGGTATCCCATTTCGGGAGCTTAGCAATGCGGTATTGAATCAAATTGACTCAATTGAAGTATTACGAGGCCCTCAGGCAACATTATATGGAGCAAATACAGAGTCAGGTTTAATCTTAGTACAAACCAAAAAACCAACCGAAATAAGTGAAGGAAATATGCGTTTAACCGCAACTAACTTTGCTTCTGGTAATGGTATTGAAGCCGACGGTGCTATTAGCGGACCATTATTGCCAACCCTAACAGGATCACTTGCTTTTTCGTTAACTAACGAGGAAGCATACTTGAAAAATTTGGGGTCATCTACTGGCGAGACAGGTAAGTTTAATGAGCAATATTTACAAGGGAGGTTACACTGGACACCTAACGATAACTTGACAGTTAATGCTATTACTTATTGGCTAGATATGGATGCACCAGGTATTTTTGGTCAACAATATGTACCGTTGAACATCAACTTATACAATGAACTGTATTCAAATGATTTTAATGATGAAAATCAGCTTGGTAAATGGACTTATTTTGAAGATGCCCCAAAATATAAAACTGAAAAAGAGATTGTTGCTGGGCTTAGCAGCATTTATCAATTAAGTTTTGGTGCTATTGAAATGGCAGTATCTATGCGTAAAGTGAAAAGTGTTCACAAAGGGCTTGATTTTGATCTCACTGCTACTCCAATAGTTGCTGGACAGGAAGTTAGCGATAAAAAATTTAGTAATATTGAAACTCGTTTTATTTCTGAAAAAAGTGATACCTTTGATTATATTTTAGGGGCTTCTTACTATTATGGAGTGGATGATAACACTAAAGCAACATTTCTTGGCATAGGTACTATTGATTCGTATATTTCAGCTCCAACACAGCGTGAAATAAGTAAAGATGTTGGTTTGTTTGGTTCAATCAACTTATACATAACATCTAAATTAAAAATGACGGCTGGGCTACGTTATGATCGAGCTAAACGCAGTACAGTACAAAATACTGGTGAATTAGATTTAGGTTATGGTTCTGTGGTTGTTTATCCTGATGCAAACTTAACGAAAACTTTTGATATATTATTACCTCGCTTAGCATTTCATTATGGCTTAACAGATGATTTTTCTTTGCATGCCTCAGTGGCCCGTGGTTATATTCCAGGTGGTTTTAACCTAGTAGCAGTTCAACAGGGAGTAGTAGATAATGATGTTATTTCTTATGACAGTGAAACATTATTAAGTAGGGAAATTGGTTTTAAGTGGCGCTCATCTGACAGGACAATGCGTTTGTCGGGGGCTGTTTTTTATATTAATTCTGATAATTGGCAGGAAATACAAATTGCTTACGATGAGCGTAGCCGTCCAATCAGTTCTGATTATATCAGCTCTGATGCCGCAATACGTAATATAGGGGCTGAAGTGGAAGGACATTGGCAAGTGAGTGATGAACTCTCGTTTGATGGGCATATTGGTTATGTGAATGCAAAGTATCGTGACTTACAGCTTGATGAAACGTTAAATGTGCGTGGGCAGCCAATTCAGTTTGTACCAGAATATGATGGTGGGTTGTCAATACGTTATCAAGCTAGTACGGGGTTTTATATACGTGGTGAAGCTGGTTTTACTGGTAAAGCTGCACTTCGCTCTCGTGGTGATATATTTCAGGGTGCGGTAACTACATACGGGTTGCAGTTAGGTTATGAAGCAAGCGATTATGCGGTTAGATTATTTGGTGATAACCTAACCAATGAGCGTATAGCCAATGGTTTGGCGATTGAAAACTTAGCATTTGGTACAGACGGTTTATATTATGCACCATTAAATTCACCTCGAGTTATTGGTTTAGAGGCTGAAGCTTGGTTTTAATATTTATTTGATTAAGTTCAGTGAGTCTCATTATGAGGTGATGTTACTTATTGTAATCGCCATAAATACAAATGATTTTTGTTTTTGTTTGTGGTGATTTTGTTTTATTTTCCTATGGCGTAGAATATGTTTAGATAATCCATACCTTCCAATCATGCATTTGCAGAAACTTGCTGACACACAAATGGAACAGCAATCTGTGAATATACTTCAAAGGCAAGCAAATATGCTTGTTCAATATTTATTAGAATAGGTGAAACATGACTGAATTTCGTATTGAAAAAGACAGTATGGGGGAGCTTAATGTTCCTAAAAATGCGCTTTATGGCGCGCAAACTCAACGCGCTATCAATAATTTCCCTATTAGCAATATACCCATGCCCAAGGCATTTATTACCAGTTTGATTCAAATAAAGCAGGCTGCTGCTAAAGCTAATGCTAAATTAGGCTTATTGAGTGAAGAAAAGTTTAGTGCAATTGATGCAGCTTGTAATTCATTACTTATAGACCCTGATTTAATGAAGCACTTTCCTGTTGATATTTTTCAAACAGGCTCAGGTACTAGTTCAAATATGAATGCTAATGAGGTAATTGCTAATTTAGCTAATCAACAACGTAAATTATCGCTTCATCCAAATGATGATATAAATTTAGGGCAAAGCAGCAATGATGTTATTCCAACTACAATTCAAGTTAGTGCTGTTTTAGCAACAAAAGAAAAGTTAATTCCTGCTATTGAACATGCAATTGAAATAATGGAACAACGAAAAGTAGAACTTAAAAATTATTGCAAAACGGGTAGAACACATTTAATGGATGCTATGCCTATTCGTATGGATCAAGTTATTAGTGGTTGGTCAAGTCAGTTACAAATGAATGTTTTGGCTATACAGTCAATATTAGCACAAATGCAAATGTTACCCTTAGGCGGAACAGCAGTGGGAACGGCTGTAAATGCTCATCCAGAATTTTCAGTGCAATTTAATCTAGCGTTAACAAAACAAACTGGCATTGATTTTCAATGCGCTGACAATTTTTTTGCCTTAATTGGTGCTCAAGATAATGCCGTACGTTTATCTGGCAGCCTTAAAGCGGTTGCTGTTTCTTTAATGAAAATAGCGAATGATTTAAGATGGATGAACTCTGGACCATTGGCAGGTTTAGGTGAAATTACTTTACCAACCTTACAACCTGGGTCTTCTATTATGCCAGGAAAAGTAAACCCTGTGATACCTGAAGCTGTGGCTATGGTATCAGCCCAAGTTATTGGTAACGATGCAGCAATTACGGTAGGTGGCCAGTCTGGTAATTTTGAATTGAATGTAATGTTACCTGTTATTGCTCGCAATTTATTAGAAAGTATTGAAATACTTACTAATAGCATTAAATTGTTGGCAGATAAAGCAATAGCTGGTTTTACCGTTAACGCAGATAACCTAGCTAGAGCATTAAATCGTAATCCTGTACTAGTAACGGCGTTAAATCCGTATATTGGTTATGAAAAAGCAGCTGTTATTGCCAAGTTAGCGTATCAGCAGAATAAACCTATAATTGAAGTCGCTATGGCTGAAACTGATTTTTCTAAAGAGAAGTTAATGCAACTACTTGACCCAAAGCAATTAACTGAAGATAAAAGTTCATGAAACAATATCAAACAGGAATGAACGGTTAGGTTTAACATTTTGAGTGCGCTAAGAGCTATTTTTCTGAAAGAAAAAACTTATCTGTACACGAATATTTTCAAGACGCAGTTACTTTAGCATATCAATTATTTTGTGAGTATCCGACTAAAAAAAGGTGATTAAAGCCTTGCCAGATAGCCATCGAAACCTTGTTGATTTACATGTAAGAGAGCGAGCGTTAGATTTAGCTTATCAATAGCTGCTAACGGTAATGATTATTATTTGTAATCGTATTGCTAAGTATTTATAATATGCTGGTTTTTAACAAATCAACTTTAAGAGAGTAGTATGAAGCCTAAGTATATTTTCGCATTATCGCCAATTATGTTAGCGCTAAGCATGAGTGCACAATCAGCAGAATTAAATAGCGAAGAAGCGTTAAACCCGACCGAAAAAGAGATGGAAGTAATTCGTATCCTCGGTAGCCGTACTCAACGAATTAGTTCTGGTGCAACGGGGTTGGGCCTTGATAGTTATGATACACCTCAATCGCTTTCTATCATTGAAAAAGAAACGATTGCTAACTACAATTTTAGTGATGTAAATAGCTTATTTAAACAGGTTACGGGCATTAATATTGACCAAACTGAAACTGACCGTACCTATTTTAATGCGCGTGGTTTTGATATAACAAGTATGCATGTAGACGGAGCGGGTATCCCATTTGGTGATATTTTTGTAGGTGATCTTGATACGGCTATTTATGAAAAAGTTGAATTTATTCGTGGTTCAAACGGGCTCATTACGGGCTTAGGTAATCCTTCAGGAACAGTAAATTACGTAAGAAAACGCCCTAGTAATGATACACAAGCGAGCGCAGCATTAACTTTCGGTCGATGGTCAAATTTTCGTGCTGTTGTTGATGTATCTACACCACTGACAGACTCTGGCAGTTGGGCGGCTCGGGCAGTAGTTGTACATCAAGATAAAGAGAGTTGGTTAGATCTTTATGGTAACAAAAGAACCGTATTATATGGTGTTGTTGACGGACAACTTAATGATGATGTCACGCTTACTTTTGGCTATACCTATCAAGATAACAACAGTGAAGGGGTTACTTGGGGGGCTGCACCACTTATATATTCTAATGGTACTCAAACAGACTTTTCTGTCTCTGCTACTCCTGCAATGGACTGGACTTATTGGGATACATTAAATGAGAATGCTTTTGCTGAATTGGGTTGGTATATTACCGATGATATTATTTTTACCAGTAAACTAAATTATACAAAATATGAAGACCATTCGGAGCTTTTCTATGCTTATTCTAATACAGGGGTAGTGCAAGAAACGGGTTTAGGTTTGTTAGGATATCCAGGTAAGTTTGATGCAGAAGATAAGACCTTAATATGGGATAACACATTACAAGGAACATTTCAGGCATGGGGGTTAGAGCATTCGTTTAATCTTGGTGTGAGCATAGCAGAATCTGAAACTCTTGATCTTGATTATACGGCGTTAAGTGGTTTTGATGATATGCCATCATTTCCAGGCTGGTCAGGAAAAGAGGTAACAAGACCCAACTGGGATGCTCCGTACAAGGCTGGTTTTACTGATGTTTCCTTAAATCGTTTTTATGGTTCAATACAATTAGCGGTTACTCAACATTTTGACTTAGTATTAGGGGCAAGTTTTGTTGATTATGAAAATGAAGGAGAATCATGGGGGGCGTCAACATCAACTACTGAAGATGGTTCTAGCCCATACATAGGTTTTACTTGGGAAGTGTTAGATGATCTAAATATTTACGGAAGTTACAGCGATATTTACCAACCACAATACTATTTGAATGAAGATCTTGAAGCATTGGGTTCTGCTGAAGGTCGCGGATATGAACTAGGGATTAAGAAACGTTTCAAAGATAATATGTTAGTAAGTTTTGCCGTATTTAGAACTGAGCAAGAAAACTTGTATGAGTTTATTAAATATGGCGACGGTGATGACATTGATGATGATGATTACTCAGATGACTTTAATTATTCATTATACAGAGGGGTAACTGTTGACTCTAATGGTTTTGAACTAGAAGTTTCAGGTAAAATATCAGAAGAATGGGTAATGCAAGGTGGTTTTACCGCCTTAACTATGGATGATGAAGATGGCAATGAAGCGCGTACTTTTATTCCACGTAAAACATTAAAATTACTTGCTGATTATTCACCCAAATGGGAAGAAAAACTAAATGTTGGTATTTCTCTTCGTTGGCAAAGTGATATGTACTATGAAACAAGTTATGGACGTATTACTCAAGATAGCTACGCTCTCGTTGGTGGTTATGTTCAATACAATGTGAACGATCAAGTTTCACTGAGTTTAAACTTAGATAACATAACAAATGAAAAGTATCTTAGTTCTGTTAGAACAGACCAAGCTTTTTATGGCGCGCCAACAGATTACCGTTTAACTTTACGTTGGAGTCTTTAATTTTAAGTAGCGGTATCACAGTAATGGTTAGGTTTGTGCTTTTCCATATTTTTAATCGACTTGATAAGTTTTATTATCACTGGACCAGTTTATGAATGCATCATATATGCAGTTTTTGAAAAACAGACGTTTTTGGCTTAGCGGGCCAGCAACACTGTTAGTGTCTTTATTTATTATGTTTGCTATGGCCGTGTGGTTTCCACCTGGTGTGGGCAAGGTTAATAATATAATGATGCCTCTTGTTATGCTGCCATTAATTTGGGCTTTTTTATTTTTTTATACTTACCTAACGGCTGACATGCGTAAAGCCCAATGGTTACTTGTAATACTTTTTATAATTAATAGTATTATTCTTGCCTATCAATTTTGGGATTAATCTTTATGAATGAACAAACGTCTACTATTCGCTCTAAAGCTAAAGCTTTACTTAGTCTACATTCTTGGTCTGGCATTGTATTAGGCATGTTACTTTATGCGGTAATATTCACAGGTACTGTTGCCGTTGTTGCAGACGAGATTGGTGAATGGTCAAACAGTAATTATCCGCAAAAGTTATTAATTAAAACAGATGTGAATGAAACGGTGAACCGCCTTGCAGAAAATACTCCTCAAGAATATCTTGATGAAATTTCTGTATATGAAAATGATCGTCAACAGCTGGTGTATTTTTTTCATACTCATAAACAAAATCCCAGTGGAGATATGGATGAGTTTGGTATTCAATATAAAATAAATGCTAACGGGGAAACAATAAGCCAACAAGAGGGCTTTGGCAGCGATTTATTTGAACAAGAAGACACTTATGCGTTAAGTCGTTTTTTAGTTTCTATTCATACTGAGTTACATATTCCTTCACCTTGGGGGTTAATACTTACAGGAATTTTAGGGCTAGCAATGTTAATTGCTTCCGTATCAGGCTTTATGATGCATCGTCATTTGTTTACTGATATGTTCGCTATCCGAAAACAGCGTGATGGTAAATCTTTAAAACGAGATTCACATACCGTTGCAGGAACTTGGAGTATTCCATTTGCTATTTTACTTGCATTTACTGGCAGTTTTTTTAGTTTTTCTGCTTCTTTTGGCTTACCTGCAATGGGTATTGTTGCTTTTGGTGGTGATCAAGAAGCATTAATGTACACACTCGTTGGTGAGCAACAAAATAAAAGTGAAGTACCGATGGACTCATCTAACGTAAACCTTATGTTGTCAGATGCAGTAAAACGTCAATCATCAATACCTTCTTTTGTATCTATTTCTCATTTTGGCACTGAATCTGCTAGTTTACTTGCTTTTTTTATGCCTAACGAGGGAAAGGTTGGGTTTGAGCAGTTAGTTTATAATGCAACTAATGGCGATTTTATAGAACATAAACCGTTAGTTGGTACCGTACCTTCTGCTGGTAGTGTTATATTGTCGTTAATTTATCCTATTCACTTTGGAACCTTTGCAGGTTTATTTTCTAAAATAATATGGGTAGCCTTAGGCATTGCAGCATGTTATGTCACCATTACTGGATTACAACTTTATGCGCACAGGAATGAAAAAGCTAATTCTAGTCGTTGGTTTAGTCGAATGTGTGTTTGGGGATTTTGGGGCTTGCCACTTTGCTCTTTAAGTAGTGCATTTGGTTTCTTTATTAGTGGCAGTTTGGGACTTAATCAAAGTTTTTGGACACCGCTAACCTTCGTTATTGCAGCAGCTATAATAAGTATACTAACACTAGCAATAAAAAATATTAGTTTGCTTAAAAAGGTATTATTGGTGGGAAGTGGGCTGTTTTGTTTATTATTACCCATTCTTCGATTTACTAGCTCAGGGGTAAGTTGGTTGCAAGCATTACAATATAACATGGTTGCTATGATTTTCATTGAGTTTATATTATTAGCCTGTTCTGCTTTGTGTTTTTATAGCCTGTACAGAACATTACAGGTAAAAAATAATGCAGATATTACTGAAAGTCCATCGCTTTCATCGCAGGAGGTAGTTCAATGAACCATCTGATTATGACATTACCTTTTATTCTTTTTAGCTTAATAATAATTTTGTTACTCGCTTATACAGACCCTAGACGCAGGCAGATAGTTAATAAAGCAGATATTAAAGGTAATACGAAATTTACAATGCGACCTTTTACTAGAAAAATCCTAGCATGGAGCTTATTATTGCCAATTATTCCGCTTATCATAATGGCTAACTATGCTGGAATATTAATGTACTCTGGCGCACTAACTGTTGTGGGTTGGTTTGTGTCTGAATTACCTTCGTCTATTATTTAATCCCAATTTACCCAATGTTTATAAAATGCCATTCACTAACAGTGACTGGCATTTTATTGTGAATAAATCATCAGGAATTATATACAGCCACTTTGCGCCCTCGCTCTCAAGCTAAAACTTCGCTGCTAACTATAATCTGATTATTGAGGTCTTATAGTAAGTAGTTTTGTAGTGATCTTCACTAATGCAATAACAACCCACAAAGCGACAGCAAAAGCGATATCAAATAAAATATATGGCAAAAGATTATCTACCCAATGACCATCTTGCGCTAAAACGGGATTGCTCATTAAGGTCATTAAAGCCAACGTTATAAAAAACGCCGATCTTATTGCTATTTTCAGTAGTGTTTTCAAGTTATTATCATGCATCATAAAGGTCACCACAAAATGTATAGTTATGGCAAATTTTATTATGCCATTTTGTTTTGCAACTAATAAAATAAAGCATAGCTTGAGGGAGAATGATGATTCTTTCTTTACAGAATCGCTTTTTTTCTGCTAATGCTAATCTTGTATAGCCAAATATATCAGCACCTTTATATTTTTGCAAATAGAAATCATTATCATTTATGCGCTTAAGCTTTTCTGCATAGACTATTTAGATGTGCAGTATAAAACCTGAAAATATCAATAGTATTCTCTTATGAAATGGATGATAATGATTCTCTATTGTATTTATGTGATGGGTATATGAGTGATTTAAAACAAAGCGAAACTAATGCGCTAATGATATTTAACATGCTATGTTTAACCGCTATGATGACTTTTATTCCAGTCATTGGTCCTATAGTGCGAGAGCTACACATGTCAGAGTGGCATAGTGGTTTAGTACTCACTGTAGCAGGCGTATTATGGATGTTAATGGCACGCTATTGGGGACGTTTAAGTGATCGTTTGGGCCGAAGAAAAGTATTATTCAGGGCCGCTATAGGGTATACGTTAAGTTTTTTAATGATGGCCATTGTATTAGAGGTAATGCTTAAGGAGCCACCAGCGTTATGGATTACTTTAACCTTTTTACTATTATCCCGTGGATTAGTAGGGGCTTTTTATGCTGCATTACCCAGTGTTAGTGCAGCTAGAATAGCTGATATTACTGTACCTGATAGACGACCGTCTGCTATGGCAAAGCTTGGTGCAGCCAATGCCGTTGGGATGGTTGTAGGCCCAGCTATTGGAGGTTTACTAGCTAAAGATAGTTTAACGTTGCCATTGTATGTCGCAATTTTGCTACCTATCTTAGCCGTTATATGGTTAGTCAAAAAAGTGCCTAATGATAAAGATCATGTTGCTGTTACGACACTTCCTTTAGCATTAAAAGATAAACGCTTGCGATTGCCTTTATTTGCAATGTTTTTAGCGATGAGCAGTGTGCTTACAGCACAAATGATTGTTGGTTTTTACGCTATGGATGTCATTCATTTAGAAGCTAAAAATGCGGCTCGTGTTGCTGGCTTAGCCATGACTACGGTTGGTCTTGTATTGATTGTGGTTCAAATTATGTTATCTAAAATGAAAGATATTAACCCTAAATGGTGCATTGCTACCGGCGCGACAATCGGTAGTTTAGGTTTTGGTTTAGTTACTATATTACCAGGGGAACTTAGCCTTATTAGTTGTTATGCTTTATCAGCATTTGGTATGGCATTAATATTTCCCTCTGTTCAAGCACTAGCTGCTAATATGGTGAGTGATGAAGAGCAGGGTATTGCAGCAGGCTCTGTTGCGGCGGTTCAAGGTTTTAGTATGGTTATCACGCCTTTAGTTTGTACTTTGGCTTATGAAATTAAGCCACAGCTACCGTATTTGTTAGCTGCGGGTTTATTATTTGTTTTGATGGTATTTATAGCTTTACAGAGAACAAATAATCAGTCATTACAAGTAGGTTCTTTTTAACGATGTTGTGATTTTCACTACTCATCAATAAAAATTTAACTATTGGTGTTACGGTGCGGCTGTAATATTATCTCGTTGTATCTTTACTTGGCACATAAATTAGGCTGCCATCTTCCATTTGGTAAGTTTCTCCAGCTTTAGTACCTTGTCCTTCACCTATTTCACCATTTGACTCATAGCGGGTAAGTTTTTCTCCTTCTTTAACTGTTATCTTCATATCAGCTTTCCCTGGGTTTTCAATAACAACAACATCCTTATTGTTAAAAGGATTTAAGGGATTAGCGGCAATAACAGCAAGTAGAATACCAATAATTACAAGAAATAAATCAACTAAATTAACTACTGATAAGATGGGGTCGTCTGCTTCATCACTATCAAGAAAGCGCATTTTCTTGCTCCTTCTTGTCACACGCTTTTTCAAGCTCACGAAGTTCTTCTAACAAAAATCGACGTTTTACTGTTAGCACGGCAAAGGTAATACTCGCAGCAACTAAAGACAATATTACGGCAGAAAATGCGACAACCATATTACTTGATACTTCACTTACTTCCCCTTCGCCTAGTGCCAGCAGAGCAGGGCCAATAGAGATCATAGTTGCTACCAAGCCTAGCATTGGAGAAGTACGAGTAACGATACGTAATCTTTCTAAACGTTTTAATATCCATAACTCTAAATCATCACTCTTAAATTCGGTAAGTGTGTGACTAAAGTTTGCTAGTTCAGAGGCGTAAGTGTTATGTTTTCGTTGCCAAAATTCAGTAATAAATGCTCCTAATGCTAGCAATGAGTAGGCTAGAGAAATTAATATTAATGACATGACTGGAAATAAGAAAAATCGTGTTAAATCGTATAATACACTTTCAAATTCGCTCATTTTTTAGTTCCTATCATTTTAATTCTATTGTGATTTGTTTGTTGTTGTCTTATTGCGCCAGTAATAATTAATCCAAGCATGGCTAAGGCTATAAGTATACGAATAATATTTGATGATGTTTGCATTGGTTCTTCTGTCACTTGTTGTAGTGTTTGTCCTTTCACTGCTTTGCTACCACTGCCTTGGCCTGCATTAAGGCCATATCCACCAACTAAGTCAGATAAAAATTTAGCTGTTTTAGCGGCAACTTGATGTTGTGGATTTTCTTCTAATAACTGTTCGTATCTTATTGCTAATGCTGCTTTAGCTTGTTCACTTGCTTGCCAGTAATCTTTGCGAATAGCCTCTGCCATACGTTCAATAATTTGCATTTGTGCAACAGGTTGTTGTTCATCAAACCACTCATTAAGGCCTAACTTATATTTGTCTTCTATATATACTTGGCTAATTGCTTCCCACTGATCATTACGAATAACATCTGGTGCTGTTGCTTGCCATCCAAATACGTTATTGACTGTATCTAAAATCTCTAGTGCGCCAGCATAACCTTCTCCTTGCATCGCCGTTATCCAAGTAGGGTTAAGATATCGTGCTCGCATTTCTTCACTAATAAAGTCTGCAGCGCTAACAATTCGTCCTGTTGTTTGACGTAAATCGCTCACGTATAACGCGGGTGATTCTCCGTTAATTGAGCGCACAGCCGCAGCCATTCCCCCTAAAAATTCAAACGGGTGGTCAGTTGATAACATGCCATGAAGGTTACTTGAACGAGACATAATTGCGGCATCAACGCCTTTAAGCTGTTGTCCAAATAAGTTAATGCCTTGACCAACACTAATTCCCCAACCACTACGTCCGTAGCCATATTGCAATCGTGCTAGGTATTGCTTGGCTAATGCTCCATCGCCTTCCCAAGAGGTTGAATCCATGGCTAAGCTGGTAACGCCTGTTCCGTAATCTCCAGGTTGGTTACTAAAAATTCTGAGTTCGGCTAGTGTTTTAGCTTCTGCTTGGCTAATGCCTTTGCTAATTAACTCAGTTTCAGTAGTTTGGCTATTAAGAGCAATGATATTGCCATCATCAAGTGCAATTAAGCGTGCTATAGCATCTGCTAGTAAGCCCATAAAGCCATCAAACTGATCACGATAAACACTGGTTACTTGAATCACTACATCAATACGGGGATGAGCAAGTTGTTCTTGTGGAATAATATCAAAATGGCTAACTCTACCATTACGTGCCCATACAGGTTTTAATCCTAATGCACGTAGTACTTGCCCTTCAACCACGCCCATATGACGTTGAGCTTCACCAGACCATAATGAAAATGCGAGCTTATCGGGGTATTCTTTATGCTCTGTTTTATAACCTTTAATAAGCTGCTCAAACATTTTTTCACTGGCTTTGTATGCTGACGGTGTTGGTATTTTAAGTGGATCAAACCCATAAAGATTAGTGCCGTTTGTTGTTTCAGGCATACGCACTGGATCACCACCTAAACCTGCAGTAATAAATTTGCCGTTAAGCGCATTTAGTAATGCGGGTATTTCTTGATTGTTTTTGAGGTGTTCGTAGTTCACTTGTGCTGTTTTCAATAGTTTTATGAGTGAATCATTATCTTTAGGTAATTCGCTGTCAATCACAGCTTTTCTTAACAAGTTCATTGCCCGACTTTGTTTTATATTATCAATGCCTGTCGCTAAAAACTCTTCAGCATTTTCACCTGCTGCAATTAAGTAATCAGGTCCTAGCTGTTGTAAAAGCGTTAACAGTAAATGCTCTGGTTCGGCACTTTGGCCGTAAGTATGTAAACCTAATGGGGTAACTGTGGCTGCTAGGGCATGTAAATGATCGTGTAATGCTTGATAAAAACTGCCAAAGTCAGCGTTTATTTGTTTATCATTAAAACCAAGTTCAATATCTAACGACATATTTTTAGCTTGTGTTATTAAAGTGGCTTGCACTTCGTTTTTTACTTGTCCTTCAGACAGTAATTCATATTCATGGATTAATCCGTGAATATCTAATAGTTCTTTGTATAAACCAGAAGGGGCAAATGAGGGGGTTTGATGACTAATTGTTGTTGCGCGACCACGACGTCTTGCTTGTAATGCCTCAGTCACATTGTCTTGAACATAAGGGTAAATTACGGGGATATTACCTAAAGTTAAAAAGGGGTAGTCATAGGCGCTAAGTCCTCGTGCTTTACCCGGTGTCCATTCTTGTGTGCCATGTGTACCAAAGTGAATTAATGCATCTGTTTGGCGTAATTGTAATGCAAGGTAAGCCGCTAAATAATAATGATCTGGAGGTACTTTGGTGTCATGAGTATCAGCTCCGACTTTTCCTGAACGAGGTGGCTGTGGCATGACCAACAAATTTCCCCAATTTGCTGCAGGTATAACAAATGCTGATTGATCATTAATGTTTCGTAATGCCCAATGTGAGTCAGGTTTTCCCCATTTATTTGTTACTTCCTGCTGAATAAATTTGGGTAATTTGTTAAACCAGACTAAATAGTCATCAATAGAAATACTGATAGCTAAGCCTTGCTGCCAAAGATCGAGTAATTTTTCAGGATGATATAAACCGCCAAGTAATAATTTAGCTTGGCTAATTATATTTTCTTTTGTTTGCGTATCAACTTGATAACCTGCCGTAAGTAAGCTGTTGGTGACTAAAGCTAAACTGGTTGGAATATTAAGATTAGAGGCGGATATATTTTCTTCTCCTGATGGTGTATTCCAAAACATTAGAGCAAGTTTTTTGTCTTTGTTAGGTAATGTTTGTAACCGAACTAAAGTGTTTAATTTGCCAAGTAATAATGGCACCTGTTCTTCAATCAGTTGAGCTTCACCATCTTTGATTGCTGCAATCACTAATGGATCTGTCATGCCCCAACCTTCTGGCACAGACATTAAGGTTGCAGCAGTACTTGCAGCAAGCCCTTCTGGTGATGATAACCACTCTTTTTTACTACCACCACGATAAGTAAATGCTTGTAATATTGGTACATTTAAATGTAAAAATTCAGCTTTACGTGCTTCTCCATTTTGCATGTGAGTCATATTAACCATTACACTTGGCTTAGTATCCTGCCAAAATTTAGTTAGTCCATTATCATCAGCACTTTCAAACCACATAAAAACAGGGGTGAATCCTGCTTGTTTTGTCTGTATATATAGCTCATCTAACAGCTTTGTTTGCATATCACGTATTAAACTATTAGAAATTACAAAACCAATGAGTGGTGCTTCTTTTAGTGAAACATCGCTGGATAAAAACTCAGATAAACTAGCATACACCGTATTTGGTGTGTAAACCCCTTGTTTTTTTAACTGAACAACCGTTGGTAAAGTGATATTTTTTTTACCATCAGCCAGTTCTTTAATAACTGAAAATAATGACTGATAGTTTTGTGTTGTTCCATTGGCATAATAACCAATTAAACTACGGGCAACGTTAGGAGATAGTTGACCAAAGCTTGGTCTACCACCTCCTACCTGAATCCAGGGTACGCTAAGCCCAGCCGTGCCTTCTGGTAAAGCTGCTTCGGCAGCCGCTCTGTCTGACGGTCTAGGACCGTCTAGAATAACTAATGAAGCATTATTTATTCTTTGTTCAGATAAGGGGCCTACGTTTTGAGCATAAACATAATCAACTGTAATGCCGTATTCTTTACTAATGAGTGCTAATTGATGAAATTTACCTGCGGTGACAAAATCAGATGCAACAATAAGTACTTTTTTAGGTGAAGTAGCTAAGACAGAACTAGTCAGAAAACACATCAATAAGGTTAAAAATTTAGTCATGATTAAAAACTTACCTGTGTGCCTAAATAAAGTGTACGACCTTGTTCAACAAACTCAAATTCATTTGATTCATCGGGTAAATAAACATCTGTTAAGTTTTCAATACTAGCGCGAAATAACCATTGAGGGTTTATATGGTAGCTAGCGCTAAGATGTAATAGTTGATAACTTGGTAATTTCGCATCATCAAGGTGTTGTTCGCCAACATATTCTAAACGTAATTGTGTATCTATATTTTCAACGGGTTGCCAAACTACTTCAGCATAACCTGAAATTTTAGGTTTGTTTTCTAATGCTTTATCTTCAGTATCGTTACGTGCATCAAGATAGTTCGCATTGGTTGAAACGCTTATTTTATCAGAGACTTGCCAAAATGCATTTACTTCGGTACCAGATAAAGTTGCGCTTTCTATATTTCTATAATTACGTAATGCCCCGCGTCCATCACAACCAGATATACAAAAAGTTTCAATGAGGTCTTCGGCTTTTGTTTTAAATAATGTTGTGGTTAAATGCCAGTCTTTATTGCCGTACCTTGCTGATATTTCGTAAGATTTATTTGTTTCAGGCTGTAAATCAGGATTACCTACAATGTAGAATAAACCACCTGCTGCAGAGGTTTCATATTCGCTTGAAAGCTGCTTTAAACTAGGTGCTTTAAAGCCTTCACCGTAGCCTCCTTTAATAACCCAATTGCCTTGGCTCCAAACCAGATAGGCACGAGGACTTGATTCCCAACCATAAATATCGTGATGATCAAATCTACCACCTAATAATAGTGACAGTTCATCATTGATCGCCCAGTCATCTTGAATAAAGGCCGATTGTTGAATAGATTGATTCTCACCTTTGTCATTAACGACACTATCTTTAAGATTTTGACGTAGCCATTGGCCGCCAAATTGTACATGATGCATATCCCAAGTAGTGCTTAATTTAATATCTGCTATATCTTCAGTTATTTCACTGGGACTAGTGACTGATATGTCATTTGTACGTGTGTTTTCTCGATCAACTTCTGTGCGGTAAACCCGCACAGTTGAATCACCCCATGACCAATAACCTTGATGTTGTAATGATAGTTGCAAGCGATCAATTTTATCTTTGAACACATAGTAAGTAGATCTTGAAATAGTGTCTCGCCAACGATTATCATTTATTAAGGCAACAGATGCATTTAATGTTTGATTTTCTGTGGTAGCCCAATTCATTTGTAAACGCAGATTATCAGTTTTATGTCCCTCAATATCTGATTGATTAACATCTGCACGGCTAGGAACATCTGTTTGGTATTCTCGTACCGCTGATATCCTTATGGATAAGTCATCATTAATTGAACCCGATGTTGAAGCATTGGCACTATAACTTTTCGATTCTTCATCAGATAATTGTTGCCCTCCATTTATCGCTAAACTACTTCGCCACTCTTTAGTAACCTTTTTGGTAATAACATTGATAACTCCTCCTAAGGCATCAGACCCATATAGTGCTGAAATTGGTCCTCGAACTACTTCAATTCGCTCTATATCATTCACAGGTACTGAATTAAGATCAAAATTAGAGTGAGCAATTAAATCTGTTGAGCCACCTACGCGTTGCCCGTCAACTAATATAAGAGTTTGATCTGAATCCATACCCCTAATTTCAATGCCTTTGCGGCCAAAACCTACGGCAGTAAGGTTTATGCCAGTTTGTCCACGTAAAGCATCTGACAAATTCATTACCACACGTCGGTTTAAATCTTCTGGATTAACAACGCTGATACTGGCAGGTGCAATGCTCAGTAATTTCTCAGATGAGCTTGAGGTTACAACAATTTCCTCAATATCTTGATCATCACTTAGCGCAAGAGCCGAGAGTGGAACAAAAGCGAAATAGAGTAAAGTATAGGTAAATTTATTCATAGTGATATTGTTACATAATTAGTGACTAACAAATGTCAGTACATAGGATTAAAAAAAATGAGCCAATAGGCTCAAAGAGAGTAAATTTAATAAACACGGGGATAATAATTGATATGATATAACATATCAATTTATTTGTGAGTTAAATATATAAATATGATTATTTCGCTTAATTTGGATTTATCTGAAATTATGGAAAATAATTTTTCAACGACATAAGTTTGGTTTTTATCTTTAGCATCAGAGGGCAGAGATAGCACCTCAATTTGAGCCTGAATTTAAGTGAGCATTTGTTTTATTAAAAACTTTTAAATACAACTTGCAAACACAAATGAGAATGATTACTATTTGCTTGTGTTGTTAGGGCTCTATAAGTTGATAATAGAGCATTCACGTTTTAAAAAAGTATTGTTATTTTTATATAGTTCGTAAGTGAGGTAGCTTAAATGGAGCGCCAACAATGGCAAGTATTGTTAAAACTTGGAAATGATTGTTTTCACGATAAAGCTTGGAATGAAGCTGAGTTTTTTTATAGTGAAGCCTACGATTTATTAGCTTTTTCATATCGTAATAATCCGATGTGTGCTGACACATTAATGGCGTGGGTTTGTTCTTGTCATAATTTATCAACACTTTATGAACATCAGGGTAATATACGTTTAGCATTAAGATTTTTAATGGTTCCACATGAGTACTTATTAGAGATAACTAACTCAAAGATAGATGATGAAGATGTAAAATTAATTGCTTTCAAAGGGCTTTCTTTCACGTTAAAACCGATATTAGCGTTTAATAAAAAACATCCCATTTGTGATGATTGTATAGAAAGATTCACATCACTTAAGCTTTTGTTAGAACAACAAAAAAATGTTATTCATTAAAAATAAGGAAATTTATAATGATTTTTAAGTTATTACCGTGTTAAAAACTAAAACAGAAAAAGTATGAATGCTTCAATAAGCCTTGTTATGGCTAAAGTGTATTTATTTACCAATAAAGTATCTTTGCCTAATTATAAAAGAATGTTATTACCTGTATTCATTTGTATCTTATTTCTTCAAGCTAAAACTCAAGAAATTATGCTTAGAGTGTTGGCTGATGCATTTTGGCAAGTAGGTGTTTTTGTTGCTTTTACTCTTGTTATTTACCACTTATTTGCGAGTAAATTAAGTTGTTTATATGTTAATAAGCAAGGTAAACGTAAGCATTTTCATGAAGTAGTTATTGCAAGTGTTATGGGAGTATTACCTGGCTGTGGCGGCGCCATTATAGTTATAACGCAATTTGTAAGCGGTCAAGCTGGGTTTGGATCTGTTGTCGCTGTGCTAACGGCAACAATGGGTGACGCTGCATTTTTACTTTTTGCAACTAAACCTTTGACTGGTTTTTTTGTTGCTACGGTATGTTTATGTGTGGGTATTATGTCAGGTATTATCGTTAGTATGATACACGAACCTAATTTTTTACGCTCTTCAGTGAAAAAGGCAGATGATAAAAAAATAATTGTTCCCACTTTAATAGAACTTCCTAAACCTTTAAAAGTACAAGGTATGCTTTGGAAATGGTTGCTAATACCTTGTGTGATTATTAGTTTTTTATTGGCCGCTCAAGTTGATGTTACTTCATTGCTTGGCATGAGCGATATAGCATTGCAAATAATAGGTGCGCTGTTAAGTTTTGGATTAATTGTATTATGGGCTGTAACGCTTGAGGTAACAAACTTTGAGTCAATAGTAGCGGAAGATAAAAAATCAAGACATAACAAAGTTTTTCAAAAAGTTGCTATAGATACTAATTTTGTTGTTAGTTGGGTAGTGGTGGCGTTTTTAATTTTCGAATTAGTTTTGCTATATGGTGATTTACAAGTAAGAGACCTTTTTAAAAACTTTAGTACAATATCACCACTCATCGGTGTACTAATTGGAATGATTCCTGGCTGCGGCCCTCAAATAATTACAACTTCATTGTATTTATCTGGTGCAATACCACTATCTACCCAAATAGGAAATGCCATTAGTAACGATGGCGATGCTTTGTTTCCTGCTATTGCCTTATCACCAAAAGTAGCATTGTTTGCTACTGTTTATTCATCAATTCCTGCATTAATCGTTGCTTATAGCTACTTTTGGTTATTTGAGTAATACCAAGTTGATTAAGTTCTTTCCCACTCAGCGAGAATTAAAAGGCTTAGAGGCAAGGCATTGATTGAAGAGAATGGTCATTCCCTTGTCAAAATCAATAACGCTGCATATAAGCCTT
>NZ_JBHFOM010000012.1:0-115676 GCF_053543955.1 Colwellia sp. E150_009 | reverse complement strand
TGAATTGACTGATGATGATCAGTTAAGTTAATTTAAAGTTGGCTCTACAAAATGATAAATCAAGTGATCAAAGCTGATGAGAATCGGTGATCAAAGTCATGAGAATACGCAATTGCCTCTGAATGAGGCGTTGAGGTTGTAGAATAACTCGTTCTTTGTAAAATCATGATAAATTACAATTTTTAACTTGTTGTTTTGTTTAATTATTAAATTTACAAAATGGCAGTGTTTTCTCGAGAATAGAGAAATTTTATAGTCTCGTTATACGGAGAAATTGAGATTGAAGAACGTTGAAGCTTTTTTGGTTAATTCTTTTACTGCGAATGGAACTGGTGGAAATCCTGCAGGTGTTGTGCTTGACGCTGATCATTTGTCGAACGAAGAAAAATTACAAATAGCACAAGTTGTTGGTTATTCGGAAACTGCATTTGTGTCTCGAGATAACGAAGCCGATTTTGGGGTGACTTTTTTCACCATAGCAGGTGAAGTTGATTTCTGTGGACATGCCACATTAGCTGCGTTTTCGACAATGCATCAAGACGGAATCATAACTGAAGGTAAATACCTCCAAAGGACTAAAGCAGGTTTACTTGTCGTAACCATAAAGGCAAATGGTCTTATAGTCATGGATCAGAAGCTACCAGAATACCGTGGACAGTTTAGTTATGAAGTTATATCGGGGTTAGTCGGACTAGACTCGAAAGTACTTGAATCGACTCGGTTACCGATTGAGGTTATTTCAACAGGTTTATCTGATATTATTGTCCCAGTCCCATATGGGTATCTCGATAAAATTCAAGTGAATGAAAATCTAACCAGTAGATTCTGTAAAAGGCATGATGTTATTGGTATTCATGCTTTTGAGTTATGTGAAAAAACAAGCATGGTTACAGCAAGTTGTCGTAACTTCGCTCCATTGTTTGGTATTCCCGAGGAGTCAGCGACTGGGAGTGCGAGTGGTGCATTAGCATGTTATTTAACCAAGTATCTTCCTAATAAACATTCGAATAGTTTATTTTCGAGCAAGGTCGGGCAATGGAGTGTATTTCGAGAATTACTGCGTCTGTTGAGTCGAGCGAACAGGGAATTATTAAGGTTAGAGTAGGTGGTTTTGCTCATAAAGTCGGCAGGCAGGAAATTTCCGTATAACAAACGAGTATGGCGTCAATAGTTAATAAATCGTGATTTTTTAGTGGAGGGTTCACAAGCAATTACTCGATCGCAAAACACAGGAAGTTAAGACGTAAAAATATGAACTTTTTTTGCCTGTTATTTATACCAAGTTGATTAAGTTCTTTCCCACTCAGCGAGAATTAAAAGGCTTAGAGGCAAGGCATTGATTGAAGAGAATGGTCATTCCCTTGTCAAAATCAATAACGCCGCATATAAGCCTTTTAAACTCGCCCTTTGGGAGCTCATTAGCAAACTGATAACATCGCAAAATTGAAGAAATATAGAGTAACTATGTTTAATCAATTTTCCTTGTTCTAAGCTCGCTAATGAAGCTCTGAGTTGGGAAGAAATTTAATCAAATTGGTATTATTCTTTACTGTTTCATCGTGTTTTATATTCCTTAATTTTTACCATTCATGTGTAAGCGTCTAGACGCAGTGGTCTAGACGATTAGCTTTCTAGTTTATTGGTTATAAATTACTATTAAACTTACCAATAGCATCAACTACTTCTCTTGCTCCTATTTGTATTTCATTCATTACACTTCCAGCATCATTTGACAGTTCTAAAGCTTTTACTGCCTTATTCATACTTTCGTCAATAAGTAATACAGCTTTATCCGTCAGCTGTTTATTTTCAGATACAACATCAATTATTTCTTCTGTCGCCTTACTGGTTCTAGAGGCAAGTTGCCTTACTTCATCAGCAACAACGGCAAAGCCTCTTCCTTGTTCCCCAGCTCTTGCTGCCTCAATTGCAGCGTTTAGCGCTAAAAGATTCGTTTGATCTGCAATACCACGTATACTCTCAACTAATTCAGATATTTTTCGTGATTGTGTGCTTAGTTCTAATATTCCTTGACTAGCACTCCCCATTTCTTGGGATAATTCATTCATAGTTTGAATAGTAGATTTTATTACTTCAATACCTGTCAAGGTGTCTTTATCTGTTTTTTTCGAGATATCATAGGCAATGTCAGAGGTTTCAGATATTGCCAATTGCCTATCCATTTCATCGGTAATGACAGTTGCAAATTTAGCTACTTTATATAACTGACCTTCATTATTATGAATTGGGTTATATGATGCTTCCAACCAAACGGAATTATTCTGGCTATCAAAGCGTTGGAATCTATCCGAAACATGTTTTCCTGTACTGAGTTTCTGCCAAAAATCTCGATACTTTTGTGTTTCAACTTCTTTGGGATCACAAAAAATCTTATGGTGCTTTCCGATAATTTGCTCTTTCGAATACTTCATTGTTTTAAGAAAGTTCTCATTCGCATCGAGTATTATACCTTCAAGATTAAACTCTATAACGGCGGATGATCGGTTTAATGCGTCTAACATATCTCCTTGCTCTCTGGATCTAGAAATTGTTTGTGTGAGTTCACTAGAATATATAACTAGCTCTACACTGTTAGTTTCTGATATATACTTTGGTTGAATTATCGCCCTGAGCCATATTTCACGATTATCATTTGATAGAAGCTGAATAGCTCCATGCCAATGCTGAGCAGCATAAATAGCGTCAAACATCATTTTGCAGTGATTTTTATCTAAGGATGATTTAACAATATAATCTCGAATGTTTTGCTTTAAAATTCTGCTTTCAGAATAGCCTAGCTTTTCTAAAAACTGTGTTGACACCTCTATAAACTCTCCTTTAGTGTTTAAAGAAAAATAAATCATCTCTTTTTTTAAACCATCATGTATACGATGAAAGCTATCCAGTTGTTTTTCGAGTAAATCAATTCTTGCTAATAATTTTTTATCACGAAAGAGCATTTCATTACTTCCTTAATTTGTTATGGTATTTTATAAATGCAGTTGCAGTTTCAATTATTAAGTAATGTTTTAAGATGCCTTAAAAAGGCTCCATATGGCTTTATTGGTTGAGAAAGTATTTTTAAGTGTGAAAGGTTATTTAGGGTGTTTTGAAACTGTTTATAAGCCATGTTACGTCTGCCATTGTTAAGTTTTTCTGCATTAAGTATAGTTCATCAACATTGAAATACAACACAGCCAAATATAGTCAGCATTTGCGATTTTGTCTAAAATATTATTACAAAACGCTTTGGATTGTAATAAACCTGAGCTCGGCTTACCAAATGTTTTTCTAGCAGCTATTTTTCCTTATCTCTGCGTTAAATTTACTTGCAATAGGCCAGTTATTGACGTGAAATTTGCTTTGAATTTAAAAAACTATCAAGCTAGAGATATATTAAAATAATTTTTACTATTATTTCAATTTGTTAACTATATCCTAAACCGAGTTCAGGTTAATAAGTAAGTTGTGTTCATAATTTGAGCATTTTTCAGAAGGTTAATATGCCCAGCCCTTGTTTTACGCACTGTAAACGCTTAATAATCAATCGTGTGTTGATAATCCATAACCCTACATTTTCTGGTGTAGAGGGGACTAACTATTTACAGTTGAGTTATATTAATCATGGCTTCTCTAGAGTGGCCAGAAGCTTTCAATTCGGTTAAGTAATACTGCCAACGTTGTTCTTGCTCTTTGATTAACAGTACAATATATTCGGTGGTATATATTGCACTGTGTTGATCATCAAAAATAAAGCGAAAACCGTGTTTACCCACATTTTCTATTGTATTGAGTAACACCTGTTTTTTATGGGTTACTAAAGTTTGTTGTTTTGTTGACTTCTGTACGTTGGGGGAGAAAACACGCAAATACTCAAAATCTAAACAGGCAGTGTCGCCATTAATAAAATCTATGGTGATACTTTTTTTATTACTATTGATGTTAAAACATTTAATACGCATAAATAACCTGTTAAGACGATTATATCGTAAAGTAAATTTAAAGAATAAAACGACTTAGATCTTCGTTTTTCACCACATCATCTAAAGTTTTAACAACATAAGCTTTATCAATGATAACTTCTTCACCTGCACGTTTGTCGGCATGAAAAGACAAATCTTCAGTGAGTCTCTCCATCATGGTATGCAAACGGCGAGCACCTATATTTTCTGTTGTTTCATTCACTTGCCAAGCAGCACTTGCAATTGCTTGAATACCATCATCACTAAACTTCACATTAACGCCTTCTGTTGCTAATAAAGCTATATACTGCTCAGTTAGTGAAGCAAAAGGTTCGGTTAGTATTCTCACAAAGTCTTCTGTCGACAATGCCTTTAACTCAACCCGAATAGGTAAACGACCTTGTAATTCAGGAATTAAATCAGATGGTTTTGCCATTTGAAAGGCACCAGAGGCAACAAACAGAATATGATCTGTTTTAATCATGCCATGCTTAGTGCTTACAGTAGAACCTTCAATTAAAGGCAGTAAATCACGCTGTACGCCTTCACGCGATACATCACCACCACTGTTGCTGTCGGCACGTTTACAAATTTTGTCTATCTCATCAATAAATACAATACCGTTTTGTTCCACAGCATAAATCGCTTTTTGTTTTATGTCATCGTGGTTAACAATTTTGGCTGCTTCTTCTTCTTTTAATGCTTTAAACGCGTCTTTAATGGTTAACTTGCGTTTTTTAGTTTTATCGCTCGACATATTTTGAAACATGCTTTGTAACTGTGAAGTCATGTCTTCCATGCCTGGAGGCGCCATAATTTCAACTCCCACTTGTGGGGCAGCTAAATCGAGTTCTATTTCTTTGTCGTCTAATTTTCCTTCGCGTAGTTTTTTACGAAATACTTGACGAGTAGTGCTACTTTCTTCTTCTTTTGTTTCTACGTTACCAAAACCATCTCGAGCAGGTGGCAGCAATACGTCTAAAATGCGTTCTTCGGCAGCTTCTTCTGCTAAATGCTGCACACGATTCATTTCGTCTTCTTTAACCATTTTTATTGCCATATCAGCAAGATCGCGAATAATGGTTTCAACTTCTTTACCAACATAACCCACTTCGGTGAATTTTGTCGCTTCTACTTTAATGAAAGGTGCACGAGCTAACTTAGCTAAGCGGCGAGCAATTTCAGTTTTACCAACCCCAGTTGGGCCGATCATTAAAATATTTTTTGGCGTGACTTCATTACGTAAGGCTTCGTCTAATTGCATACGACGCCAGCGGTTTCGTAAAGCAATAGCGACAGCACGTTTAGCGTCACCTTGACCAATAATGTGGCTATCTAATTCATGGACAATTTCGCGGGGAGTCATATCTGACATTGTTTATTCCTCATGTCGTTTTGATTTATCAACAAGACAATAATATGTTTCAAAAATATAAAGCGTAAAAAGTGATCAAACATAAAACTTACAGTTCATCTATCGTTTGAGAATGATTGGTAAATACACAAATGTTACCAGCGATAGTTAAGGATTTTTCAACGATCTCTCTAGCGCTTAAATCGGTATTTTCTAAAAGTGCTGTTGCAGCTGATTGAGCAAAGTTTCCACCACTGCCAATAGCAATCAAGTCATGTTCAGGCTGAACTACATCACCATTACCCGTAATAATTAAAGAGGCTGTTTCATCTGCCACAGCAAGTAATGCTTCAAGCTTTCGTAGGGCTCGATCACTACGCCAATCTTTCGCAAGTTCTACGGCGGCTTTTGTTAAATGGCCTTGGTGCTGTTCAAGTTTGCTTTCAAAGCGTTCAAATAAGGTAAAAGCGTCAGCTGTTCCGCCAGCAAAGCCAGCGAGTACCTTGTTGTTGTATAAACGGCGTACTTTTTTAGCATTACCTTTCATAACAGTATTACCCAGCGATACTTGGCCATCACCACCAATAGCAACTTTGCCGTTGCGTCTAACTGAAACGATAGTTGTCACATTAACTCCAATCTCAATAAATACATTTTGTTGTAGATAAAGTTGGGATTATTACTGATTTTTCAAGGATAGAATTAATTTTATCCTAATTCTATTGGAATTATTTCCATAGCCAAATTTGACAGCCATTAATTTTGTTGTTGCGTAATTTGTGCTTATCTTCTTCTGCGGCACGTTTTCGTTCATAAGGCCCTAAAACAACTTTATACCACATATTGTTTTTGCCTTGGGCTGTCTGAATTTGACTTTCAATACCAACAAATGCCATTTTAGCTTTGAGTGATTCTGCTTGAGGACGGGTTTTAAAAGAGCCACATTGCATTTTATACGGGCCATTTTGTTTTATTTCATATTGACCCACTTCAACTTTTTTAGTTTTTAAATTTTCTACGTAAGTCCATTTTTCTTTAGGTGGAGCAGGAAGATTTTGTTCTTTTTTCGTAATAGGTTGCTCATTTGCTTGAATTGGATCTTTAGTTAGTGAACTTGTTTTTAAAAACCATAAACCGTATGAGAACCCAACGATTAATAAAATAGCAAGCACACCAATTATTTTAGTTTTTATTGACAATACTCGGGTTGGTTCGGCCGATTTCTTTTTGTAAGGGCTATTTTTTTTCTTTTTCGAAGGTGTTCGGGAAACATAATCTTGGTTTGACATGAACTACAGGGAAGTCGTGAAGAGTGTTAGGTATTTTATACTTAAGTGATTTCTAATTACAAGTATATACGGAATACCTTTATCGGTGATTTGATTTAAAAAGAATAAATTACCAGCTTAAATCAACAGGATCGATATCAACACTCCAGCGAACTTTACTCAACCACTCATTGGCGGGAATTATAGTAAGTAATTGTAATACCGCAAGATGCAGCGCTTTTCTCGATTTTGCTTGTAAGATTAAATGGTAGCGAAATTTGCCAGCTTTTTTCTCCATGGCTGCAGGGGTAGGCCCTGCATATTGGCAATTTTCTACTGTAATTTCAGTTAAAGCCCGTAAGAATTTTTCAGGATAACTCGGGTAATTTGCTTCTGCGCGAAACAAGGCTTGATAAGTAAAAGGCGGTAACATAGCTTGTTTGCGTTCAAGTAAGGCTTGTTTGGCAAAATGTTGGTAACCATTATGGACTAAATCTTGTAATAACGGATGGTCAGGGTAATTGGTTTGTATTAATACTTTACCTGGTTTGCTAGCACGGCCAGCACGGCCAGCTACTTGAATTAACAATTGTGCCATTTGTTCACTGGCACGAAAATCAAAACTGAATAATGCGCCATCTCCATCAAGCACTGCAACTAAAGTTACATCAGGAAAATGGTGGCCTTTGGCAAGCATTTGCGTGCCAATTAATAATTGATGTTTTTTTGCGGTTATTTCTTGTAATAATTTAGTGAGCTCGCCTTTTTTTCGAGTACTGTCGCGATCTATTCTTATCACACTGACGTCTGGAAAAATTTCACTAATACGCTGTTCTAATTGTTCTGTTCCTTGGCCAATTGGCGCAATACGAACGCTACCACAGCTAGGGCATTGTTTTGGTATTCGCTTTTGGCTACCGCAATGATGACATATTAATAATTGTTGCTTTTGATGAAATGTATAGGGTTTATCACAACGTTGGCAATCACAAATCCAATGACATTCTTGGCAATTAATTGCAGGGGCGTAACCACGTCGATTTAGGAATATAAGCGCTTGCTCACCGCGCGCTAATGTTTGCTTAATTTCGTGCTTTAAACTCCCCGATAAACCAAACTCCATTTGTTGTTTAGCCACATCAATTAATGCCATTTTTGCTGTATTACTGGCCCCAGCGCGCTGACGTAATTGATGATACTGATACTTACTTGATAATGCATTTTGGAGCGATTCAAAGCTTGGCGTAGCGCTACCCAGAATTATTGGTATATTAAGCTGTCTTGCACGTAAAATGGCAATATCTCTACCGTGATAACGAAAACCGTCTTGTTGTTTTAATGAGTTGTCGTGTTCTTCATCAACAATAATCATACCGAGTTTATGAAGTGGTGAGAAAACTGCAGAACGTGTGCCAATGATGATAGCTGCACTACCTTGTTGTGCACTCAGCCAAGTGTCTAAACGCTCAGTATCATTAAGGTTTGAATGGTGTAGACAAATAGGTACACTAAAACGTTGTTCAAACCGTAATAGTGTTTGTGGGGTTAAACCTATTTCAGGTACTATGACCAATACTTGTTGATTCTTCGCCAAAACATTTTCCATGGCTTGAAGATACACTTCTGTTTTACCACTGCCTGTTACGCCATCAATTAAATGGCAAGAAAATCGTTCAAGTGATTGACCTATGACTGAAACAATAAGCGCTTGTTCGGTTGATAATACCTGTTTGTTTTTCTCTGATAATTTTTCACTGTGCCATGAAAATAATGAAGGCTCTTGTTTCACCTCCTCTATCAGAACTTTTGTTATCAGCGCATTTAACTGTGATTTACTATAGCCCAACGTGCGTAATTCAGCCCAACTAATGCCTCGATTCTTAGTAATTAACTGATAAAGAGCAAGTTGTTTTGGTGCCTTTGTTTTAATTTGATTTAAAGACTGCTTTTGCGTATCCAATGTAATTTTTTGACTTTGCCAAACCATAGGCGGTTGCAAGTTTACTTTTTTTACCTGTCTTAATAATTTAGGTAAGGCTTGTTGTAATACATCACCAATAGGGTGGTGATAATAATCAGCACATAGTTTTAAAAAGCTGACTAAGGAATCACTTAAGTGAAAACTGTCGTTTAGGCGTTGGCAAATAGGTTTTATTTTTGATTCAATAACGCATTCATTGTCAATTGCTATAACAATTGCAATGACCTTTCTTGAGCCAAACGACACAGCTATGCGCTCGCCAATTTTTATCGCGGGATATTGCATTTCTATGGGCACTTGGTAAGTAAATAGCTGCCGCATAGGAACGGGTACGGCTACTTGTACATATTGTTTGGACACGGCTTATATTGAATGATGATGAAAGCGAGTTATGCTTTATCTTAACGTAAAACACATGAATAATTAATAAGTCTTTTTTTCATGTGTTTTTACCTGCTTTAGCTTGCAGTTAATGCGGTGATCATTTATTATTCGCCCCCATTAATTTTACACCGTATGGTGCTTAGCGTTTTTAAGTTGATTCAACTAAGCGGCTAAGTGGCGATACGCCCAATTTCTCGAAAGAGATATAGAGGTCCCCATGAAAGACGGAATTCATCCTAATTATGTTGAGTTTAAAGCAACTTGTTCTTGTGGCAATGTTATTACAACTCGTTCAACTGCTGGTAAAGATATTCATTTAGACGTATGTTCTGAATGTCACCCATTCTATACTGGTAAGCAGAAAGCTGCTGAGACAGGTGGTCGTGTTGATAAATTCAACAAACGTTTTGGCGCGCTTTCTAAAAAGTAAAGTAGCATCAGACAGAAAAAGAGCAATGATTAGACAGTCATTTTGTACACTCTAATCTTGTTTTTTTGAAAAAGCTTCTGAGAATCAGAAGCTTTTTTTTTGATTTTATTTTTACCACTAATTTTTCAAAAATAGGTTGTATTTACTAATCAATGTGCGGTAAGTGAAACAATTCCAGTTGTCATAACCATGCGAAATAAGCAGGTGAAAACCCAGCAAGCTGGGCATGGAAATTGGGCTGTTTGTATGGAGCTAAAACATCACGATTTTTTGGTGGTGAGCTTATTAAGAGGAAAAACTACCACAAAAGTGGAATAACAATTAGCGTTACTAAAAATACCCAAGCTACTACACCCAGAGAAATCGTAGTATGAGTAATAGATGCTACTTCTAATTCTTCATGCATATGTAGTAAATTTTTTGTTCCGTAGTAGTTTAGGCATATTGAGGTTAACAAACCTAAAAGTACCATACTAATGACAAATAATGGGTTTGGAAGAAATAGTGCAAATGAAGACAGCCACATAGGAACAGCTGAAAAAGATGTTACCGTGAGTGTATTTCTGTAGTCGGTTTCAATTCCTCGAGAAGCAGCAATATTTTTAATAGCCCATGCCATCAACATTACGGTAATAAGTTCTGCAACTAAAAACACAGCAGCGCTTGAAATCCAAACTACTTCATTAGCTGCGGTAAAAAAACTTTCACCGTATTCAAACCCAGCATAGAGGATCATTACTGGTGGTAGTAATGATAATGGTAACACCATATAAAATAGGGTTTTTACTACCGACTGATCAATTTCCTCCCAAGCGGTGTTTGACGTATATAACATTTTTAAATAATAAGGAATGACCATAGTAACCTCTAGTAAACCAGCTAACTGATGAGTTTCTTAACCCAAAGTAGAAGTGCTAGTCTGTTTAAATGACTAATTGATTTTTATAATAAAGCGTTTACCTGATAAGCTTAAGCCTGAATCATACATTACACAAATGAAAAATAATCACAGATAGTATGACAAATAATCATGTTATATTGGTATTAATTGCCTTGATAAATTTGTTCGAGTCGCGCTATATCAGTGATAGTATTAAAAGTACTTAATTTTACGTTATTTTAAAAAGGTTTATCTTGGATATTGAATTTGCGCGGACTTTCATCAAAATAGTTGATACGGGCAGCTTTACTGCTGCTGCGCAAAGTCTTCACCTAACACAAACGGCTATTAGTCGTAGAATACGCTCGTTAGAAGACTACATGGGCTGTCAGTTAATTATACGAAACAAATCGGGTGCTACGCTTACCCCTTCAGGAAGACGTTTTCTACGTTATGCTGTTAATCTGGTACAAACAATGGAACGTGCTCGTCATGATATTGGTTTTGCGCCTGCTTATGATGGTGTGCTTACAGTTGGGGGACGTTTTGGGCTTTGGGACGGGTTATTACTGCGTTGGCTTGAAAAAATAAGTATTGAACAACCCAATATGCAAATAAGAGCAGAAAGCGGCATTGAAGAAGGTTTAATGCAAAACTTGATTGATGGTAGGCTTGATATTGGTATTATGTATACGCCGCAACATCGCCCTACACTTAAAGTAGACTGGTTATTAGATGAAGAGTTGATTCTTGTGAGTACTCAAAAAGTAGCACTAGGATTGGCTAACCCTAATACCTATGTTCATGTAAATTGGGGACCTGAATTTCTTTCACAATTAACAGCTAGCCTACCTGAATTAAGCAGCCCGCGTTTAACTGTTGGCATTGGTTGGTTAGGTTTACAACATATCCTCAATATGGGGGGATCTGGCTACTTTCCTCGTAGACTGGTGTTGGAACTGATTAACCAAGAACGTTTATTTCCTGTTGAATCGGCCCCCTCATTTCAACTTCCAGCCTATGTTATTTACCCTAAATCATCAGATAATGTACTTATAGAATCAGCAGTAAGAGTATTACATAACATAGTCACTGAAATTAACGTTACCTAAAGGAATTAGTTCATAGTCTAAGGTGTAATTTTTATGTCTATAAATACTTTACTTTGAAGAGTAAAGCATAAAATAAAAAATTCAGCTTTAAACCCTTTATTGATTTCTTGCATCTAACTATACAACAAACATTAAGAGAAATTATTTTTTGAATAACCCCAAGATAATTAATGCTCAAAAATTATTTGTTAACACTCAGGAGCAAGAGTGGATTACTCAGGCGAAGAATGGCTCGCAAGCTGCATTTCATCAACTTTATGCAATGCATTATCGAAAAATTTATGCGTTGTGTTGGCGGATGCTTGCAGATAAAGAAAGTGCTGAAGATGTTTGCCAAGAAGTTTTTGTGGTGCTGTGGCAAAAAATAAATAATTTTCGCGGCGAAAGCAAATTTAGTACATGGCTTCATAGTGTAGCAAGTAACGTTGTATTGAGTTATTTACGTAAGCAGAAAAATTGGCTGCAACGCATTTTTAGTATTGAAGAGCAAGCAAAGCATACGTTGCCAGACGAAATTTCAGTACCGTTAGATGATTCCTCAATACTTGAAGCCTTAGACAAGAATATAGCGAAATTGCCTGCGCGAGCGCGAGTAGTATTTGTGTTATTTGCAGTGGAAGGTTATCGCCATGAAGAGATAGCTAACATGTTAAATATAGCTGTAGGCTCTAGTAAATCACAATATCATAGAGCGAAAGCTTTATTAAAAGAGTCTTTAAGTGGTGAGCTATTGTTAGGAGTAAATGATGAATAAACACATTTCAGATAAAGCACTATTATCTTATGTAGATAAATTACCTAAAGAGATAGAGCCACAGCGAGATTTATGGCAAGGGATTGAACATGCTATTCAAGACAAGAAACAGCAGAGTGCTGCTGTTAATAAAAAAAGTCATTTTGTACCTATGGCTTGGGCAGCGTCATTTATTGCTGCAGTTTTAGTTACTTGGGTCACTTTTTCCCCAACACCACAAATAACAGAACCTTTAGTAGTAAGTAATGAAAACGTTTTACCATCGAACGCTGAACAATTAATAGAAACAATGCAAATGAGCTTTCAACAGCAAAAACAAGCGTTGCTTGTGAGTTATGGGCAACCAGACTTGTCTCATTTGTCTGCCAATATGCAAGCCCAATTTGAGGTGTTAGCGCAGGCGCGTAAAACAATTGAAAAAGCTTTGCTGAATGATGAAAATAATATTGATTTACTAAACTTACTGCGCTTTACACAACAACAAGAATTGAATTTATTGCAACAATTATATCCGTATATGATTGATCAAAATATTCAATGGCAAACAATTTAACCATTGCTGAATAGTAAAACGTATTAAAAATAAAGTTTAAAGACAAAGCTGAAAGTTTTGTAAAATAGGGTACAGAGGTTTTTATGAATAGTGTTAATAAATACATAATGGCAGCATTGATTTTTACTAGTTTACTTTTTATTCCTGTCACTATGGCAGGTAAGAAGGTAGACGAAACAATAAAAAGTGATGGGGTGAATACTGTTACTATTGAAAATTTAAGTGGTAAGGTCATTATTGTTGGCTGGGATAAAGAATGGGTTACAGTGAAAGGTGAGCTTGATGATAAAGCAAAAAAACTTGTTTTTGAACAAGTGGCGCGTTCTATTAACATTAAAGTTGACATACCTAAAAATGATCGCAGAAGAACTAAAGGCTCTATATTAACTATACATATGCCAGCGGATCTTCGTATGAACTTTGAAAGTATGTCCAGTGATGTTGAACTTGAAAACTTAACTAACAATGTGTCGGTTAAAACGATTAGCGGTGATATTAATGCTAAAAATCTTGCTGAACATATCGAATTAAGTAGTGTTAGTGGGAGTATCAAAGCAAAATCGTTACAAGGAAAGATTAATTTGTCTACGGTTAGTGGTGATATAAAAGATGAAAACTCTTCAGGGCGTTTACAATTAAAAGTTGTGAGTGGCGACATTATGTCTAAATCTGACGCGAGTGAAGTTTTTGTTAATAATGTTTCAGGAAATATTAAATTGCAGTTAACTAAAGTTGATGAATTAAATATTTCTGAGGTAAGTGGTGATGCAAAAATTAGCTTATTTTTGCAGCGAAACGGTATAGTTAAAGCGTCAAGTGTGAGTGGCGCAGTAACACTTGACTTTCAAGATGATGTGGCAGCAGATTTTCGTTTAAAAGCTAATGCGGGCGGTGATTTAACTAACAAACTAACCGCTAAAGAAGCAGAAAAAGCTAAATATGGTTCTAGCGAAAAGCTTTATTTTCAAACGGGTAATGCAAACAGTTCGGTAAGTGTTAATACTGTCAGTGGCGATATTACTGTTAAATAACACTGGGTAATATGTACCTATTGCCTTTGTAGCAAAAAACACAAAATCAGGAGTGACTCCCTGATTTTTATTTTTTTAATACTCTATTTTTATCTGTGTTTCTGCTACATTACTCCTCTTAGAAAAACCTCTCAAAATGTTTAAAATTAAGGTTCAAAAATGGCAGATAGAAAGCCTGGTAAATTTGCCAAAGAAACGCAGTTTATCAAAGACAAGCAAATTGATGAATTAAAAACACCTCCGCACTCCTTAGAAGCTGAGCAGTCAGTACTCGGTGGTTTGTTACTTGATAATGAAACTTGGGATCGGGTGGCAGAAAAAACAGTTGCTGCTGATTTTTATAGCCGTTCTCATCGTCTTATTTTTGAAACTATCGCTGCCTTAATAGAGTTGGGGGAGCCTGTTGACTTAATTACTCTGTCAGAAGCTTTAGAAAATGATCAAAAATTAGATGACGCAGGTGGTTTTGTTTATCTCGCTGAGATGATGAAAAATACGCCGAGTGCGGCAAACATCACTGCTTATGCTGATATTGTACGTGAACGTGCCGTAACGCGTGAAATGATCAGTGTTGCGAATGAGCTTGCAGAAGCAGGTTATGACACGCAGGGTAGAAGCAGCGCAGAATTACTTGATTTTGCTGAAACCAAAGTATTTGCTATTGCAGAAAAGCGCGCGAATAAATCAGAGGGGCCTGAAAGCCTTCATTCGGTATTAGAAAAAACAGTTGATAGAATTGAAAAGCTTTGTTCCACTGATACAGGCGGTGTAACTGGTGTGCCTAGTGGCTTTGCAGATTTAGATAAAATGACTGCAGGCTTACAAAAATCTGATTTGATTATTGTTGCAGCTCGTCCGTCGATGGGTAAAACAACCTTTGCGATGAACCTAGCAGAACATGCCGCCATGACTCAAGACAAACCCGCGTTAATCTTTAGTTTAGAGATGCCCGCAGACCAAATTATGATGCGGATGCTTGCCTCGTTAGGGCGTATTGATCAAACTAAAATTAGAACAGGTCAGCTTGATGATGAAGATTGGGCTCGTTTGTCGTCTACCATGGGCCTACTCATTGAAAATGGTAAAATGTATATTGATGATGCAGCAGGGTTGACGCCAACCGAGGTTCGCTCTAGAGCACGACGTATTCATCGTGATCATGGGGGGATTTCGATGATCATGATTGATTATTTGCAATTAATGCGTGCGCCACAATTTTCAGATAATCGTACTTTAGAAATTGCTGAAATCTCTCGCTCACTAAAAGCGTTAGCAAAAGAATTACAAGTGCCTGTTGTTGCTTTGTCTCAGTTAAACCGTGGTTTGGAGCAACGAAGTGATAAACGCCCCATCAACTCAGATTTACGTGAATCTGGTTCAATAGAGCAAGATGCCGATTTAATTATGTTTATTTATCGTGATGAGGTTTATCATGATGATAGTGAATTTAAAGGTATGGCAGAAATTATAATCGGTAAACAACGTAATGGACCAATTGGTCGCGTACCGTTAACCTTTCAAGGTAAATATTCACGCTTTGATAATTATGCTGGCCCGCATGTTTTAGAAGAAGATTAGTTGTGGTTGTATTACGCACAGTGGTATGCCGCTTTATTCACCATGAATCGTTGCAACAATTGTGCGGCTACCAGCGTGATCTCTATGCTCTCCTAAGTATATTCCTTGCCAAATACCTAAATTGAGCTGCCCATTGGTGATAGGTATACTAATACTAGAACCAAGTAAGCTCGATTTAATATGCGCAGGCATGTCGTCATCGCCTTCGTAGATATGTTGATAATAAGGCGCTCGTTCTGGGGCTATAACATTAAAATGCTTTTCCATATCACTACGAACGGTTGGATCAGCATTTTCATTAATGGTTAATGAAGCTGAGGAGTGTTTGATAAATAAATGCAAAATGCCGCATTTTATTTGCTTAATGTTTGTTAAATGTTTAATGATTTCATCTGTTATAAGATGAAAATTTCTTTTTTTTGGACTTAACTTTATTTCAGTTTGCTGCCACATGATCGAGCATTTCCTGTTTTCAGGTTATTAGTGTTTACTATTATTTATGTTTAAATGGCTAAATGCAGCAATAGTTTGTGGTATTAACTGTTTGATTATATCAACTTTCACGTTGTGCGTGTTATAGCGCGCATAAAGCGTTTTATAAATACCTGCCTTGCCAATGCGTTTAGTTTGTACTAATGACTGTTTGCTTAGGCTACTTACTAACCATATTGGCAACACTGCAATACCCATGTTAGCAGCAACCATTTGTAAAATCATGTGACTATTTGCGACCTGTTTTATTGTGATGCCTTGATGTTTGTTATGTTTATGTGCGTCAGCTCTGTTAGACTCTTTATGAAGAAATAATTTAAAAATGTCTAATTGATCAGACTTTACAGGGTAAGTCAGTAATACTTGTTTGCTAAAATCGTCTGCTTCTAAAAATTCTTTATTTATTAAACCGGCAGAATCAATAGTATCGCGATTTGCTAATACGGCAACCACTTCAAAAGCGCCTAACTCATGGTAGCTAAAGTTGTCATTCTCTTTTTTTTCATCAGTGAATAATATATCAATATTGTCTGCGAACTCGTCATGATTTTGAGCTGGGAATACTTGTTCCAAAAATTCAATTTTTAATGCAGGATATTGTTTTGAAAATTGTTCGGTTACAGGTAAAAGCCATTGAAAACAAGCATGGCAAGCAATCGCAATTTTCAACTGTATTGTTGTTTCGTTCTTACATTTTAATTCGCTCATTGTCTCTTTTATTTTAGGCAAAATAGTGTTCGCTAATGTCAGTAACATATTTCCTTGGGCAGTAAATTGTACGGGCGAAGTATTTCGTATAAACAAGGGAGTGTTTAAGCGTTGCTCTAGATCCTTGATTTGATGAGAAAGAGCAGACTGGCTAACAAATAGTTTTTCGGCTGTTTTTCTTATATTACCTGTCGCAGCTAATGTTGACAGTGTTTTTAGGTGTTTAATTTCGAACATAATGAATTTTTTTCATATCCTTGTTGAATAATTTGCGCTTGTGCTTATTTCGTGCTTTTTTTAAAGTATAACCATTCAAACGTCTAGACGTCTATAAAAATAATTGCTTATTTTAGGCAGCAATTTTATCACTATGGTTAAATTACAAATGCAATTGGAGCAGGTTATGCAAATTCATACGTTAGGGTTTCCGCGCATTGGCGCAAAGCGAGAATTAAAATTTTCTTTAGAAAGTTATTGGCGAGGCGATATCAACCAAAAAGAGTTTTTGGCACAAAGTAAAGAGCGCCGTCATATTAATTGGGCTATTCAGCAAGAAGCTGGTATCGATTTATTACCTGTAGGAGATTTTGCACATTATGATCATGTACTAAATACTACTTTGTTACTTGGTTTAACGCCAACACGTTTTACTAGCCATACAAAGGATGCGAATACGCTTGATTTAGAGTTTCGTATTGCACGGGGAAAAGCCCCTTCAGGGTGCCAATGTGCAGCAAGTGATATGACTAAATGGTTTAATACTAATTATCATTATATTGTACCTGAGCTTTCAGCAAATTTAGTAAATAAATCAGATGTCGAAATTGATGTAAAGAATCTATTAGAACAGTTTAATGATGCTCAACAAGTTTCGGACAATCGTAAGGTTGTGTTGATTGGCCCTATTACCTACTTACATTTAAGTGTTACCAATGATGTAGACAAATTAACGTTATTGTCTGCGTTGTTAGTACGTTATCAACAAGTTTTAGATCAGTTGTCTACTGCAGGTGTTGAGTGGATACAAATTGATGAGCCTGTGTTAGGTTTAGAGTTAGACAGTCAATGGCAAAAAGCATTTAGTCAAGCTTATCAAACCCTTAATAAGGGGACATTAAAACTGTTATTAACAACTTATTTTGCCTCTATCGACCATCATATTGAATTAATAAAAGATTTGCCTTTTGATGGTATTCACCTAGATACTCTTTCTGAAAAAACAAATATAAATACTATTATTGAATGTGTACCAGATGAGTGGGTAATTTCTTTAGGTGTGATTAATGGTCGAAATGTTTGGAAATCTGATTTAGTCTCTGTTTACCAAAAAGTGCTGCCAATTTATCGTTCAATAGGTGACAGATTATGGTTAGCGCCTTCTTGTTCTTTACTACATTCGCCAGTTGACTTAACCCAAGAAAAGAAACTTGATAAAGAATTCACTTCTTGGCTAGCATTTGCCACACAAAAGTGTCAGGAGCTGAGTTTATTAAAACAGGCATTAATAGATCAAAATAGTGATGAAATAACACAATACTCAAATGCTGCACTAGCGCGATGTATTTCTACCCGTATTAATAATCCAAATGTTAAACAGAGAGTTGCGTCATTAACAACACAAGATTACCATCGTAAAGATGCTTTTGCACAGCGTAAGCAAGTACAAAAAGTGGAGTTAAACCTACCTATTTTACCAACTACAACAATAGGGTCTTTCCCTCAAACAGGTGACATTAGAGAAGTTCGTGCTAAATGGCGTCGTCAAGAAATTAGTGATAATGAATATGAAACACTAATAAAAGCTGAAATTAAAGATACCATTGAACGCCAAGAAAATATTGGTCTAGACGTCTTAGTACATGGTGAAGCCGAACGAAATGATATGGTGGAATATTTTGGGGAGTTACTTGAGGGCATTGCTTTTACTCAATTTGCTTGGGTACAAAGCTATGGTTCACGTTGTGTTAAGCCTCCAATTATCTTTGGTGATATTAGTCGCAAAAAAGCCATGACACTTGAGTGGATAGGTTATGCTCAGTCTCTTACAGAAAAACCTGTAAAAGCTATGTTGACAGGCCCTGTAACCATTTTAGCTTGGTCATTTGTACGTGATGATTTACCACGAGCAGAAGTTGCTAAGCAAATTGCATTGGCTATTAGTGATGAAGTTGAAGATCTTATTAGTAATGGCACACAAATTATACAAATAGATGAACCTGCTATTCGTGAAGGAATGCCCGTTAAAAAAAGCCAATGGCAGTATTATTTAAATTGGGCAACAGCATCATTTTGTTTATCGGCTGCTAAAGCACCCTCTAAAACACAAATTCATACTCACATGTGTTATTCAGAGTTTAATGATATTTTACCCGCTATTATTGCACTTGATGCTGATGTGTTAACTGTAGAAACGTCACGCTCAAATATGGCATTACTTGACGCTTTTGAACAGCAAGCCTACCCAAATGATTTAGGCCCTGGTGTTTATGATATTCACACGCCCAATATCCCAAGTGTTGAATGGATGGTTAACTTGTTAGAAAAAGCGCAACGTTATATTCCTATTGAAAGGTTATGGGTTAATCCTGATTGTGGCTTAAAAACAAGAGGGTGGGATGAGACAAAATCAGCACTTGAAAATATGGTGCAAGCAGCGAAGCAGTTTAGAGTGTTAAATAGTTAATGCATTACCTTAAATACGGATAATAAAAAAGCACTATGACAACATAGTGCTTTTTATTAATGATACTTTGGAAAATTGAAAAATGTCTGGCAACTGACCGGTTATTTATTCCCCAAAAGAAAATTCTATATAGGCTTTGCCTTTTTCTCCCTTAAGCGCTAAAACCACAACAGGACCATCTGATTTATGGTGAATTGTATGATTTTTTCCTGAGACAACAATAGGGGTTGCCATATCAAATTCAATTCCTTTTTCACTGAGCATACGTTTTGCGCCGCCAGTCACCATGTTAGTGATTTCACCTACTAAGTCGGTGATTTCATCATTTATCTCATCAGGGGCTTCGCCCACCATGCCTTTCATCGTTGCTAATGCTAACGATTCATCAAAGGTAATTGATAAGGAACCTTTGGTTTGTGGGCTAACCATACCTATTAAACCTGAAACATCTCCCATTGATACTTCGGTTGTTTTTAATTTAGGTTTTTCAGGAGTTAATTCCATTTGCGCCATGGTAGACATAACGTTAAGCATTGATGATAAAAATGGGTTGATGAACTCTACTCTCATTAAATTTTCCGAGCTTTAGCTATTGTTAATAGCTTGATTTTGCCCACTTCTGCAGCAAATGTAAATCAAACCATGTTAATTTTTTTATTAATATTTTATTCATTTCAATTAATAATTGCCACTTTGTGTAATTGGTCAAAAGTTAAACTACCTTGAATTGCTTTTTCTGTGTTTAAGCTTTGATAGTTCACCGTGTTTATTTGTTTTTCATAAGTATCGACAAGTATTGAATTTTTTATTACTAAATTAGTTAAAACGTTTTCAGATGCACTTTCTTGATAGGCAAAAAGCTGACCTCTTTTAACTTCGAAGCCAATCCAATTCATTTTAATAATGTTGTTTTCTCGTAATAAAATAAAGTGTTTCTCAATGTATTTTTGAATTAATTGGTCATAGTGAGGATGCTCGGTTGAAAAATGAACTTGCTCGATTTCAGCAATGGCATTCTCTATGTCATGAGCAGTTAGTTGGTGAATCACTTCAATATGTTTAGTTTTTGTATTGAGATTAAGTTCAGTAACACCAAAGAAATAGGTGTGGGCAATAGTTATATGGGCATAACCCATGAATAAAATGCACAATAGCATTTTATTCATGGGGAGCTTCTTCAATAAAGAACATGACATTTTAAGCATTAGTTGTCAGCGTTTTCACTTTCTTCATCTGCAGATTTCAATTTTTTATTGTAATCTCGCATCATATCTTCTTTTTTACGCTTGTATAGCTCAAATCGTGATTTAATTGGTTTTGCTGGCCAGTAATTGTTATTTACATTAACATCGGCTGTTTCCCATTTAGCATCAACTGCTAGTGCGGTTATTTCTTTATCACGAATAAGTAACTTCGATGTTTTTGCTGAGTTTTTACGCCAGATTTCAGCGGGTATTTTCATATGCTCAGTGCTGCCGTCAGCGTAGGTAATGTCTAAAATAATAGGCATTACTAATCCGCCTTTATTTTCAAAATCAATCAAATAAAAATTACTTTGCGTGAGTAACAAATCTTTTTCCCATTGCTCAAGTTTTTTATTGTTTGCGTTATATTTGTTTCTTGCCGCATTGGTTGCTGTGAATTTATCGTGTTCGTTATAGAAATCTAATAATTCGGGTTTGTCTTGGGTACGAACTCTTTGGCCTTTATTCATTAGGCGAGTAATGAATTCTGGTTTCTCATTTTCCAAGGCACGTAACCAAGCTTCTTCTGTATCAGGGTTTTGACTATCTGCGGTATAAAGGTGTATGTCACCAAGGGCAATATCAACATGATCAGTAGTATAGAACCAACCACGGAAGAACCAGTCTAAATCAACTGCTGAGGCATCTTCCATAGTGCGGAAAAAATCAGCAGGAGTAGGGCGCTTGAACTTCCAGCGTTGTGCGTACTCTTTAAAAGCAAAATCGAATAATTCACGCCCCATGATGGTTTCACGTAAAATATTGAGCGCTGTTGCTGGTTTACCATAGGCATTATTGCCAAATTGTAAAATAGATTCAGAGTTAGTCATGATAGGTACTTGATTAGTACTTTTCATATAACTCGTAATATTAGCAGCATCTCCGCGACGTGAAGGATATCCTTCTTCCCACGCTTGTTCAGCCAAAAATTGTAAAAAGGTGTTCAAACCTTCGTCCATCCATGTCCATTGACGTTCATCAGAATTCACTATCATTGGAAAATAATTGTGGCCTACTTCATGAATAATAACTCCAACTAAGCCATATTTGGTGCGACGTGAATAAGTTTTTTCACCCGTTTTTTTATCTAGAGTAGGACGAGGACCATTAAAGGTAATCATGGGATATTCCATACCACCTACAGGGCCATTAACTGAAATAGAGACTGGGTACGGATAGTCAAAAGTGTATTTGCTGTATTGCTCCATGGTATGAATGATGGCTTCAGTTGAGTATTTTTCCCATAATGGATTACCTTCATTAGGGTAGAACGACATAGCCATAGTATTGCTACCACCGTGTTGGTAACCTTGCGCATCCCAGATGAATTTTCTACTGGAAGCAAAGGCAAAATCACGAACATTTTTAGCTTTAAAGTGCCATGTTTTATTTTTTGTAGAGCGAGATTTTTCATTTTCTAACGCTTCATCAATAGTAACAATAAGTACTGGTTTTTTAGCTTTTTTAGCTTCGCTTAAACGTTTACGCTGCGTTTTAGTTAAGACTTCTTTTGGATTTTGTAGTTCACCTGTAGCCGCGACTATATGGTCGCTTGGAACTGTAATTTTTACATCGTAGTCACCAAATTCTAAGGTAAATTCACCACGACCTAAGAATTGTTTATTTTGCCAGCCCATAGTATCGTAATAGGCAACAGCGCGGGGAAACCAGCTTGCTACTTCATATAGATAGTTATCATCTTCTTTAAAGTATTCATAGCCTGAACGACCACCCAATACCTTTTGTTCGTGCAGTTGATAATTCCACTCAACGTTAAACTGAGTATCTTCACCAGATTTAAGTGGCTCAGGTAAATCAACACGTAACATGGTGCCATTAATAACAAAATTTAATGGTTTGTCATGACGATTCGTGACTTTAGTAATGTTATAACCGCCATCAAACTTTGGTGTTTCAATCATATTGCGCACACTATTGAAGGTTACTTTTTTTAATTGGTCAGTGGCTGCAGCTAATTTAGCATCAGAGTTGCGCTTTAATTTATTTTGATCAAGTTGTAGCCAGATATAGCGTAACGTATCAGGCGAATTATTTTGATATTTTAATGTTTCAACACCTGTTAGTTGTTGTGTTTTATCATCAAGTTGAATATCAATAGTATAGTCAACTTGTTGTTGCCAATATTTGTGTCCTGGTGCACCTGATGCTGTACGGTAGACATTTGGTGTGGGTAAAATTTCTTCTAGTTGGCGAAATTTGTCGCTAGTAGTCGTATTTTTAGCGAGTGCATTTGTTGTGTATAAAGTACTGCTATAAGCAATAGTTAAGCAAATGAGTATTTTTGAGAATGAATATTTCATAGCCGTCCAATTATAAATGAATGATAATTTTGTATACAAGGTGAATTGTGAATTCTTAGCCGAACTTTATATCACGTTTAACCTGCAACTGTGAATATACGATAGGTTTTTTTGCGATTAATGGGTGATTATTTAAGATTAAATAATATAGATAAAGTTATGCGACGTAAAAATTGATAATGCTGTTGTAGATTGTACCCTTGTATATTAGAATAAGTTAATTTAGTTTTTTCTACTATATGTGATTACAATTAATAAGGCTATCAAATGAAATATATTTTATCGTTATTGTTGTTTTTTTCTTCGGTTACTTATGCCAACAATGTTGTAGGCAAATATGCACCGAATAAAGAGTGCCAAGCATGCCATACCCAAATATATGATGAATTTAGTCGCTCTATGCACGCAAATTCTACACCTCAAAAAGATCCTATACATGCCTCAGTGTGGAATAAGCACCCTAAAAACCTAAAATTTGAACAGTATTCGTGCGGTAAATGCCACACCCCAGCAGCAAATAATTTAGACCAAATGTTAGGGAAAGGTAAAAAAGCGTTGCCACAAGCTAATAATGCAACGCATCAAGAAGGTATTAGCTGTGCATATTGTCATCGAATAGAAAGTATTAAACTAGCGGAACAGTCTAATATAAATATAATGAGCGAAACACCTAAAAAATATTTTGGAACACTAGAAGATGCTATGGACTCTCCCTATCATGGAACCATAAAAACAGAAAATAAACATATAAAAAATGGTAATGTTTGTGTTGGATGTCATTCACATAAAAAGAATAAATATGGCCTTAATGTTTGCTCTACAAATATAGATAATGAAATGGATGGGGCAAATTGTGTTAGTTGTCATATGCCTAAAGTGAAGGGGAGTGTGACAGCATTTAAAGAAACTAAAGAACACGTTTTTCATGGTTTTCCAGGATCACACTTTTATTCTGATATGTTAAGTCAATATGTTGATATTTCAATATTGAGAGAAATAAAATATTTCAAAGTGAATATTGATAACCAAAGCTCTCACGCAATGTTGCTTCACCCTCTTCGCTTAGCTGTACTTAAAGTACAAGTAACAAGGGCAGGAAAAGTAACACAATTTAAAGATCAATATTTTAAAAGGGTTATCGGAACTGATGGTAAGCCTGCCATGCCATGGGCAGCAAAAACAGAAATAACCAATACGATGATTAAGGCGAACGAAAAAAGAACGGTTGAGTATGACTTTGCTATTCAAAAAGGAGATAGAGTTGATGTGACTTTAGGATGGTTTTTGGTTAACCCTAAAGCTATTATGAAATTAAATTTAGCAAACGAAAATGTTGCGACCAAATTTAATGAGTTCAAAAAACAAAGATTTGATTTCTAAAATAAGTATTTTTATCAAAAAGTAGCGCTTATTTACAGGCGCTACAACTTCCATGAGCTTCAACTATTTGATGGCTAATCGTAAATCCAGTAGCATCAGCCATAGATCGTAAAGCTAAATCAAAATTGTTTGATTGTATTTCTTCTACTCGGCCGCATTGGTCACAAATAAGTAATTGCACAGGGTGGTTGCAATCACCAAAGTGATGACACATAACAAAAGCATTAATGGACTCAATCTTGTGAACAAAGCCTTGTTTAGATAAAAAATCTAGAGCTCGATATATGGTGGCAGGTTTGGCCGCTGGATCTAATATTTTGAGTTTATCTAATAAGTCATAGGCACCAACCGCACCTTGATGTTGAGCAAGGAGTAAGAAAACCTGCTCTCGGGTTTTAGTTAAACGAGCCCCTTTTTTTTGACAGACTTGTTGAGCTTGATAGAGTAATTTTTCGGTAGACATGGCCGTTAGCGTTATGAATTTTCATTCAGTTTAACACAGTAACCATCATCGTCTATAGGGTAAGGGAGAGTTTGAAAAATCTTCACCTAAAAAATTAGCTATTAGATTGCTTAAAATTTCAGTTAAAACATTAGCAAAGTATTTAATAATGCATTACATTAGTTAATGATAGCGCTGTCATTTTTTTTGTGATTAATATTTTTAACATTTATTTAGATATTTTGGATTTTACTTATGACTCGATACCTTGCCCTAGATGCATTTAGAGGTATAACGATTGCTTTGATGATTTTGGTTAATACGCCAGGTACTTGGGCGCATGTTTATGCCCCCCTATTACATGCGAGCTGGCATGGCGCTACGCCAACGGATTTAGTCTTTCCTTTCTTTTTATTTATCATAGGTTCTGCAATGTTTTTCTCTTTTAAAAAGAGTTACTTTTCAGCGTCTTTTGCGCAATTATTAAGGATTTTGAAACGTGGTGTTATCCTGTTTTTAATCGGTTTTATGCTTAATGTTATTCCCTTTGACAGCCCAATGGAAGAATGGCGTATTATGGGCGTTTTACAGCGTATTGGTATAGCTTATGTCATAGCGGCTAGTCTTGTTATGTTATTAAATCGCCGTGGTGTTTTTATTGTATCGGTAGTTATTTTACTTGTTTATTGGGGAGTATTGCTGAGTGTAGGAGAAACAGGGTTAACGATTGAAGGTAATATTATACGCCAAATTGATCTTGCCATATTAGGTGCAAACCATATGTATAGTATGCATGGTATACGCTTTGAACCTGAAGGATTGCTTAGTACTCTATCTGCTGTCGTAAATATGCTGTTAGGTTTTGAATTAACGCGGTATTTAACTACGATAAAAAATAAAAGCACTAGTGTTCTTAAGCTTATGATTATTGGCGGCCTTGCTGTAGGATTTGCGGTGTTATGGAGCTTTATTTTGCCTATTAATAAATCGTTATGGACAAGTTCTTACGTTATTTACACTACTGGGTTTGCTTGTTTGTTATTAGCTTTTTTTGTGTGGTTAATTGATGTAAAGGGGCAAGAAAAGTTAGCTTCACCATTACTTATTTATGGCACAAACCCTTTATTTGTTTACATTTTATCATTTTTATTTGTAACTGTTTATTTAAATGTTTCTGTTGGAAATAGTAGTTTGTATCGGTGGTTATATGAACAATTTAAATTAGTAGCAGAACCAACCTTAGCGTCATTTTTATTTGCTTTATTTCATGTTATTTTGTTTTGGTTTGTTTCTTTATTATTGTACCAACGTAGAATATTTATCAAAATTTAAAGTCAATGAGTTACGCTAGTACCTTGCACCATTGAATAAAGTATAATGGTGTAACTATGAGGTAGTTGAAGTTGTAACATTGTGTACCTTTATTCTTTGTGGTGGTGTATAAAATATCTGAGAAACTAACCAATAAGGCAGAGAAAAACGTCTAATATCATAAAGTGTTCAAATTCAACTATTAATATATTGTTAATGGTTGAATAGAGAGCCTTTTGCTTTATTTGAAGTAATAAGGTTAGTATATTGTAAATAGAGGAAAAAATTAACCATATTATGTAGGGCGAAGTATTAAGGCGTGAAAAAAGTCAAATTATCTCAAGATGAGAATTTATCGATTAAAATAAGCCATCAATTGTTGCCTCAAGAGCTGCAACGAGTTGATCTTTACTTTTCATTGCCTGTTGAAATGGGCATCAGCCCAAGCACATTAAATGCTGAAGATTACTTTTATAGCAATATAAAAAGCCATAGTGCTTATTACTCTGCGCAATTGCATCTTCCTTTGGTACGAAGCCGTTTTATCAGTCAACGTTTTGAAGAGGAAGATCAAAACGGACAAAGTGACTATCGGCTAAATTTAAATTTATACTCGTATCAATTAAAAATCGCATTGGATGCAGATATAAAACAAACCTTAAAATTAAAAACGGCAGAAGAGTTTTATCCTGCGGCTATCGAATTGGCAGACCAGATAGCGGGATTAGTGAAAAAACTACGACGCTATACCCCCTCAGACACTAAGCTTAGTTCTTTTTTTGAAAATGCAGATAATTACTTGAGTTGGCATATAGAACAGTCATTTTTAAAGTTGCTGTCTAAAGGGCCCAAAAGCAGCGAATTTACTACGGAACGAGAATTTTTATTAGCTTTTTGCCGTGAAGAAAATAATTATCGTATTGAGTGTAATTATAACTCGCAAGTAACACTTGAAGACCCTAACCGTATAACGAATAAAATGCGATTATTACAGCGTTTAATTGAATACGGTGTCGTTTTTCAAAAACAAACACGATATTTAGATCTAAATTTAAAACGGCTAGTAAGAGGTGGTGTTACAGCGGTGATTATGGCTTTTGTCATGGTACTTGTGCTTAATGCGCGCTCTAGTTTCACTGAGGTCACCTTGGCATTGATTGCTTTTTTAGGTTTAATTTATGGTTTACGAGAAATATTTAAAGAAGATGTAACAAACCTAATTTGGCGTAAAATTCAAAAAGGTAGACCTAAGTGGCAAAATATATTTAGACACAGTGTTAATCAAAAGCGTATTTTGAGCCAAATTTTGTGGTTAGAATATATCACTCCAAAAGATTTGCCCAAATCGGTCAACGACTTATTTCAAAAACGTCGGCAACAAAATAAGCAAGCAGCACGTTTGTTTCATTTTCGCTGTGATAATAAAGTCATCGTTAAGGAATTTTTACCAGGGTATGATGAAATTCAACAACAAATATTTTTTAACTTAACACCATTTGTTCGTTTTTTGAAAAAAGGTGCGGGTCGTTTGTATAGCTTAGATGGACAAAAAATATCGAGCCAAGCAGTTGAACGTCGCTATCAAATTAACCTTATTCTTCGGTGTGTAGACAAAACGGGTGAACACTTACAGCGTTTTAAAATAACGTTGAATCGTAGTGAAATTGTCAATATTGAAGCTATGCCAATGGCTGTAGAGTAGTTTTTTCTACAGAATAATGTGAGCATCAGTAGAAATAGAGAGGTTGATTGTATCTCACAAAAAATGAATCTCTATTTCTTCATCTTTACTTTGTTCAACATATAATTGTGCTAATTCTATTGTACCAAAATAGGCTTTTATCTTTTGATATATGGCATGTTTTTGACGAGATATGTTTTTATTTCTGCAATTCATAACGTGTAACCAAGTTTCAACCAGTACTGCAGGAGGGAAATCTTTCATTATTAATCATCCTTAATTAGTCGAGTTATAATTATAAACAATAATATAGACTTATTAAATGGATCTTTGTCAAAATAATAGGCTTGGGTTTATAATAATACTATGGTCACTTGTAGCTGTTCAGCAAAGCCCATTGTGATTGTGCTCAACAGTCATAACAATAGATTAAAGACGATGGTAAATTTCCTTTTGAAGTTCGCTTACTTTATGGCTGAAGCCAATATTAGATTTCGTTGAATACATAAGATACATCGTTTACTATCCTAATTACCCACAATAAGGAAATATGAAATGCTGAAGATTAGTAGAGAACAAATGGCTAAAATGTCAGCGGGTATTTTAATTACATTCAAAACACAACTTAAAGAGCATATCCGCTCATATTTCCCCGTACAGAGTGAGCATTTAGATGATGCTAATTTATTGGTTTTTATTGATGAAGCAATTGAAACTGCAAATTATTTTGCTATAAGTGAGCAAGCAGCAATTCAATCATTTATAGACCATACCGTATTATTAGGCCGTAACTTCCATCAAAACCCCTTGTATGCAGAATTGTGTTTGCCACTTTATGATAAAGATATTAGTGACAATATTCATCGACTTGATACATTATATGACAATACTTGGGCGTACCTAGATATCGTCAGAGGTAAAGATGCTAGCCATTTGTTTTTAGCTGTATCAAGGCTTAAGTCTTGGTTAGAATCCGCAAAAGCATTAGGGTATAACTCACTTAATATACATGAAATAATTAATGCATTTAATTTGGTGTTTCCTGAAAAATATAAAACACACTCCGAAAAAGTACATATAGATTTTATTAGGGAAGCCGTAAGTAGAGCAATCGAAGATAAATTTTTACAGCCAGCATCACAGCTGAGTTATGTGTTAATGGCATTTATAGCAGGTCTAAATTTTTATCATGATCAGTTGATTATAGGTGCGTTAAAAAAAGACACTCAGGCACTTTCTGTTGAACATGAACAAAATGCACGTTATGAAATGTTATTAAATGCTGCCAATAACTACTTATCTAAAATTATCACTTCCGCTAGAGCCTTAGCTACCGAGCAGAAAAAGGACTAATTATGGGGTTATGTTCTAAGCCTAATAAGGCATCTAAAACTAAAGATGCATCACAGTCAGCGAAAGCTGATAGTGCTGTTCAACCCTGTCCTTTGAAGGATGCGAATATTGTTTCTGTTGCATGGTGGGTAAATGATAAAGAGGAAGCTTCAGGTACTCAGTGGGTTAACTTACCTGTAGAAGATAAGTGGGTTGATGGCGTTGATGTAAAGCATAAAGATTGGTTAGGAATGAAACCTAGTTTGAAGGTGAAGTTTGATAAGCCTGGTGCTCATTCTTTTAAGTTAACATTACTTAAACCAAGCGGAACGGACGAGTATACTGCTACTGAGAAAGCAAGAAATTCACACTTTAAATATACAGAAACGATAGTGAATGGCACAACAGATTCTGATGGAACAAAAGTGATAAAAAATGCGGTTAAATTAGTTGCTGGTGGTGGTTATAAATTTAAAGTAGAGGCGGTAGACAGCAAAGGAAAGAAAGTCAAAACGGGTATTTTAAAAACAAAACGTAAGTTCTATTATGTTGAAGCAAAAATGAAGAATTTAACGTCGGTTCTTTCTTCAACAGCTCCTGTTGATACAGAATATAAAAAACATCACTTTGAACCGTCAAAGCTAAGTGCTTTGGAAATTCCACGACAAGAAAATATTGGAAATAGAGCAGACTCTACCATGTTATCGTCTAATATTGTTGCGGCAATCGATGCAGATGCAGAGGCGAAAGAAAAGAATAAATATTTGTTAGTTGTTGCCTATACTGACCACCTTGCTGTGAAAAATTCAGGGGTTGATATAAGTAAAGACAATATAAATGTTGGGCCAGGAAAGGCTGATGCTATTATCCCTGTCATTGCTGCTGGTTTATTGTCACCATATACAGTAGACACACGATATTTATGGCATGATCTTGTTGGTTCTGAATCATGGTTTGTATCAGCAGAATTTCATCGCAATGGTGGTGGCGTTGAAGTGATTCCTGAAGCTAAAGTAAGTGCTGATGGTAGCGGTGACTTTTGGAATAAAGTTAAGGTTGATGTTACTGGGATGGCTGTTGGCGTTGGCAGAATTGTTGTAAAGGTGAATGTTGTTGATCGAATGAGAGGAGGGCTAGCCCTTGGAGGGGCTAATCAAACATGTGTATGTACGCGAGCATGGTGGCGAGATCAACCTAATGCTAAGCAAGAGTGCACTATAATACACGAAATAGGCCATAAACTTGGAATGGTTGCTGCCGGCACTGGTATTAGTCCAGATAAGCATGCAACACACTATGAAAATAAAGGACATGCAGGCAATCATTGTTTTAATGGTTGTTCGCCTGGTCTGAGTAATTACCAAGGAACTGCCAATTTGACTGCGTCAACTTGTGTGATTTTTGGCGCGGTTAATCAGAAAAATGCTTATTGCGCTAATTGCGAAAAGGTAGTGAAAAAATTAGATATTAATGCAGGGTTTTAAGTTTAAGAGGGTAATAAGATGGACTATGTTCCTGAATTATATAATGAAATAGAAGTTGGTACACGTCAACAATCTGTATGTTCACCATCAGTACCTCGCTCTCCGTGGCACGGTGTTGTTATTAACGCGCCAGAGAGAATTATTCCTGTTCTTGGTGAAACGTTGGTTATTCCTGTATGCGGTTATTATTTAATCTCTGTGCTGGCCATAATGGATGGTGCGCCTTTATCAATAAGGGTGGACTTGATTGACTCAGACATATATTACACTGGGGTTGTTCAGGATAATGAAGACAACAGCGATGACGAGCCCGATGTGGCACCACCTGATGACGCACCAGTAAATAGCAGAGAAGATCTTGAAGGCGTATTGACAGGTGGTTATTTCAACATTGATCTTTTATCGTATCTTCCTCATGGCTTATTTACAGGCACATTTGATGTTACGATGAGTTATGCAGGAAGCCATTCAGAACCCGTTAGGATTGTAATCACAGAACCTAAGGAACCAAAGTAATCTAAGATTGAATCTATAAGTTAGCTCAATTGGAGCAAGCGACTTTATGTTATATTATTCTTGTTCTTGTTCTTGTTCTTTTATTTTGGCTTGTTGAATGCGCCATTTTTGCAATTCAGCATAATAGTGATCCCAAACACAAGGATTACATGCGCCACCACCGCAGCAGTCGTCATCAGAAGGTGGTATGGGTTTTTCTAGTTGGTTAGTCATACGTGTCTCGTTTACAGGCTAAATTGATGAATAGTTTACTTTAAATTAGGATGAAAAAAAGCCCTGTCAATGCAGAGCTTTTGATTAGTGCCTGCTTAAATTAATTTCATTCAAAGTCGGCTAGTTTTTTCTCTAAGTAATGAATGTTGGCACCACCGTTAACAAAACCATGATCATTTAATATGTCTTGGTGTAAGGTAATGTTAGTTTTTATTCCATCAATCACAAGTTCTGAAAGTGCATTACGCATACGTGCAATAGCAACATCGCGGTTATCACCCCAGGTGATTAATTTACCAATCATAGAATCATAATTTGGCGGCACAGAATAATCAGCATAAATGTGTGAGTCCCAACGAACACCTAAACCACCGGGGGGATGGAAGCGAGTAATCTTACCTGGTGAAGGAATAAAAGTACGAGGGTCTTCTGCATTAATTCGACATTCAATTGAATGACCTGAAATTTTAATATCTTCTTGAGTATAAGATAACGGTTGACCAGCGGCGATGCGAAGTTGCTCTTTGATTAAATCAACGCCTGTGATCATTTCAGACACAGGGTGCTCTACTTGAATGCGTGTATTCATTTCTATGAAATAGAATTCACCTTTTTCATATAAGAATTCAAAGGTGCCTGCGCCACGATAGTTAATTTCAATACAGGCATTACAGCATCGTTCACCAATTTTTGCGCGCATTTCAGGTGTTATACCTGGGGCTGGTGCTTCTTCAACAACCTTTTGATGGCGACGTTGCATAGAACAATCTCGCTCACCTAAATGAATCGCGGCACCCTGACCATCAGCAATGATTTGAATTTCGATATGTCGTGGGTTTTCAAGGAACTTTTCCATGTAAACCATATCATTTTTAAAAATAGTACCCGCTTCACGTTTAGTTAATTGTATTGATTCAATTAATTCTTCTTCCGTGCGGACAACACGCATACCTCGGCCACCACCACCACCAGCAGCTTTGATTATAACAGGGTAACCAATACGCTTTGCATGCGCTTTGTTTACCGCTTCATCATCGTTTAATGGTCCATCAGAACCCGGTACGCATGGTACACCTGCTGCTTTCATGGCATTAATTGCGGAAACTTTATCACCCATTAAGCGGATACTTTCTGCTTTAGGACCAATAAAAGCAAAGCCAGATTTTTCAACTTGCTCTGCAAAGTCAGCATTTTCAGCTAAAAAACCATAGCCAGGATGGATCGCAACAGCATTTGTAATTTCAGCTGCTGTAATAATTGTTGGAATATTTAAATAGCTGTCTGGTGCTGGGGCTTTACCAATGCAAATGGTTTCGTCGGCCAACAATACATGCTTTAGATTTTTATCAGCAGTGGAATATACAGCAACAGTTTTAATACCAAGCTCTTTACAGGCACGTAGTATTCTTAAGGCAATTTCGCCACGGTTGGCGATAACAACTTTATCTAACATGGAATGACCCTTTTTGGTTGGGCTTATTCAATGATGAATAGCGGTTGATCAAATTCTATAGCGTCTTCATTGTGCGCAAGAATCTCTTTAATAACCCCTGATTTATCAGCTTCTATTTGATTCATCATTTTCATGGCTTCAATAATGCATAATGTGTCACCAGCATTAACATGTTGGCCAACTTCGGTAAATGCAGGTGCTTCAGGAGAAGCTGAGGCGTAAAAAGTACCAACCATAGGAGAGCGTACTATGTGACCAGTTATTTCTGGTGCGGCTTCTTTAGCGGGGGCTGAGCTTACTGGAGCTACTGGCGCAGGCGCAGGCGGAGCTGCTTGTACTACTGGCGCGGCAACTGTTGTTTGTACTCCACGGCTAATACGTACAGATTCTTCTCCTTCTGATATTTCTAATTCATTGATCCCAGATTCTTCTACTAGCTCGATAAGTTTTTTTATCTTACGAATATCCATTAAGTTACCTTATTTTTTAATTTACGTTTATTAATATGAAGTTAGTTATTGTAAACTAACCATTATGTTGGTTAATAATGTGTATAGTATTATTTTGTTTTGTTCTTTTGAAGCCATGACTGCGCTGATTGCAGTGCAAAACTATAGCCATCAATGCCTAAACCACAAATGACGCCTTTGGCAATATCAGAAAAGTAAGAATGATGCCTAAACTTTTCTCTTGCATGAACGTTTGATAAATGGACTTCTATAAAAGGTATATCTACTGACAATAAGGCATCACGAATTGCGACACTCGTGTGCGTAAATGCTGCAGGGTTAATGATAATAAAATCAACTTTCTGATAAGCTTTGTGAATTGCTTCAATAAGCTGGTGTTCAGCATTTGATTGTATGTGAGAAAGCTTTATTCCTTTTTCATCAGCTTGTGCTGCTAACAAAGCAACAATTTCGTCTAAGGTCTGTGCACCATAAATTGTAGGCTCACGTTTACCTAACATGTTTAAATTTGGACCATTTAACATTAAAATTTCAAACTTTGTGCTCATTTTCGTCAAAAATACCTTTAAAGTGCAACTGGAGCCAATGATTACATAAAAAAATAATGTTGTGAATAAAAAAAGTAATTTTTTTATTATTGACGAATATTATAGTGTTTTCGCAGAATATAGCAGCAAAATACTGGTCTAACCTCTTTTGTGTTTTTTTTAATTATTCAAATTCACCATGTAGTATACAAACGGTTAAACGTTATTATTTAATTTAGTGCTCCTTGTAATAATTTTGTGTAGTTTTGGAGATCGGTTGCGTTAAAATTTATTATGAATATATAAAAGATAAACATAGAAAATTTTTTAATAAGCAGAGTTTCGTTCATAATTTAGAAATGAGGGTTGTACTGGTTTTAGAAAACCTGATATTGTATAATTTTATCAACAAGATAAGTTTCTGTAGGCAGCTACAATTAATTCCTACGTTCATTAAAAATCTTCATTTAGTCGTTGATAAATGCTTAAGCAAAACTGGTTTTAGTTATTGCTAAGTTTAAAAGGACTGTATTATCAAAACATTTACTTATTTATGTTTATTAGTATTTTTATTTTTTGGTTGTGCTTTTTCAAAGGCTTATGCTGTTGATATTATAGTGCATCCGTCTGTTAAGGAGTTTAAGCTCACTACTTCGCAATTACGGCGGATATATACCATGCGACAAACTCAGTGGGCTAATGGTCTTCGAATTACAGCTTATGTTTTACCTCGTCAGCATAGTATTCACCTACGTTTTACTAAAGATAAGTTACAAATGTTTCCTTATCAACTTGACCGTATTTGGAATAAACTAACTTATTCTGGGTTGGGGGTTGCACCCATTACAGTCAATACACCAGAAGAACTTATCAGTGCGATAAGGAAAACGCCAGGAGCAATTGGTTATGTCGAAAATACTAAAGATATGGAGGCTGTAAATGTTGTGCAAATTGAAAAGTAAAACAATTGAAAACTTGCTTTATGTGTTAAGTGCATTGCTTTCTTTTGTTGTTGTTAATATTGAAGCAGCAGAGCAAGATCTTCATTATCATGGCTTTATTGCTCAAGGGGTGATTGATGTTAACGGCAGTAATTTTGTTAATGATAACGGTGAGGTATCGTCAAAATTAACTGAGTTGGGTATCAATGGCTCATATCAATTAAGTGCTAATTTACGTTTGGCAGGACAAATTGTTTACTTAAATGGTGGGAATCGATTTGCAGAAGGGCTAAGGGTGGACTATGCACTGTTAGATTGGTCGGTTTATAAGAATTCAAATTGGCAAGCAAATTTATTTCTTGGCCGTTTTAAAAATAACCACTGGTTGTACTCTAGCTCTAGAGATATTCCTTTTGCTCGTCCTAGTATTATTTTACCGCAATCCGTTTATTTTGATGGTTTTAGAGACATTGCCGTGGGTGCTGATGGCGCTGCCATCAAAATTAGCCGAAGTGATGATTATTATGGCAATTTTGACTTTAACTTTAGTTATGGTACTTCTCCAATTTCGGATAAACAGGCTGATATAATTTTAAGTACAGATGCAAAAGGCGATGTAAAACAAGACTCTGATATACAAATTAGTCTTTATTGGCAACCAACATTTTCATCGTGGCGATTTGGTGTCTCATATTTGGATACAGTGTTTAAGTATCAGGAAAATAGCTTGGGTGATCGGTTTTTTGATGCTGATTTCTCTTTCCAATTTTACACTGTTAATGCGTTGTATGAGGGAGAGAGTTGGGAGTTTAGTGGAGAAGTATTCCAAGAAGTATTTAGTACCGAAGGATTTTATGTACCTACATTTAACAGTGAGCCTACTGGTCAAGGGATGTATGTACAGTCAAGATATAAGATAAATAGAGAATTAACTTTACTTGCAAGGTACGAACGTTTTTATAGTGACAAAAATGACAAAGACGGTAAAAAATTAGAACAACAAACAAACGGTACGGTGCCTGCTTATTTTGCATATCAAAAAGATACAACGATTGGTTTATCTTATGATTTTTCAAGTAATTTTAGGTTAAGATTTGAATATCATTGGCTTCAAGGTACAGGCAGGCTTACCCCTGTGGTTTTGCCAAACCCCGAAGTGAATAATAGTAAAAATTGGCAATTATGGGCTATGCAATTGATGTATTGGTTTTAAAACACAGTGTTAAAGTTGATTGTTTAGCATGAGTACACGAAAATTTTTTATAAAAAGAAAGTTTTTATTTTTGACGATTATTAACGTGTTTTCGCAGCATTTAGCAACACACTACTGGTCTAATCTCTTTGTTTTTATTTAAATAGTGGTTTTTTTTATCATTATTTACTACACTGGTTTTAATAAGTGTTATTCAATGTGTTGTTTTTAAAGGAATTCCATATTCTAAATAGATAAGGTAAATTGGTAAAATAATTGGAGGTAGGGTTTATTGTTAACGTAGAAAGAATTTCCCAAGTAAATAAATATAAAAATTCTTGATGCATTTAATAATTTAAAACTAAGGTTGTGTTAGCTATCCGACTTTGATGTTCCTTTTTATTGTCAATTATCGTTTGACTTGGTTTTTTACTATTAATGTTCATTACCAAACTTATTAAATTGCTCTAGTAGTTGGTAAATGTTCAAGCAATATTCACTTATAGCTAAGTGTAAAAAGGACTGTATCATCAAAACACTTAATTCTTTATGTTTACTAATATTTTTCGGTTGTATTTTTTTAAAGGCTTATGCTGTTGATGTAATTGTACACCCGTCTGTCAGTGAATCTAAATTTACCACTTCACAATTGCGACGTATTTATACGATGCGACAAACTCAGTGGGCTGATGGTGTTCGAATTACGGCTTATGTATTACCCCGACAACATAGTCTTCATTTACGCTTTACTAAAGATCGATTACAAATGTTTCCTTATCAACTTGATCGTATTTGGAATAAGTTAACTTATTCTGGCTTAGGCGTTGCGCCAATTACAGTAAATACACCAGAAGAATTGATGAATGCGGTAAGAAAAACGCCAGGAGCAATTGGTTATGTTGAAAGTATCAAGGATGCGGAGGGCGTAAATGTTATTCAAATTGAAAAATAAAATGAAACGCTTGTTTTGTAACTTAATTTTAATTGCGATACTTTTTCTTGTTGTTGCAAATGTTGAGGCTGCAGAGCAAAAGCTACACTATCATGGCTTTATTGCTCAAGGGTTAATTGATGTTGATGGTAGTAATTTTGTTAATGATGACGGTGAAATATCTTCGGAATTAACAGAACTGGGTATAAATGCGTCGTATCAAGTGAGCTCAAATTTCCGTTTGGCTGGACAAGTTGTTTACTTAAATGGTGGTAACCGCTATGCGGAAGGAACCCGTATTGATTATGCGTTAATTGATTGGTTAGCTTATACAGACAATAACTGGCGTACAAACATTTACTTAGGTCGTTTTAAAAATAATCATTGGTTGTATTCTAGCTCTAGAGACGTTCCTTTTGCGCGCCCTAGTATTATTTTACCGCAATCTATCTATTTTGATGGTTTTAGAGATATTGCTGTGGGTGCCGATGGTGCTGCCATCAAAATTAGCCGAAGCGATGATGATTATGGTAATTTTGACTTTAATTTTAGTTATGGGTCTAATCCTATCTCGAGTAAACAGGCCGACATCATTTTAAGCAAGCAATCCCAAGGGACCGTTAAGCAAGATTTTGAAGCTCAAGCCAGTTTTTATTGGCAACCTTTATTTTCACCGTGGCGATTTGGTGTTTCTTATCTAGACTCTGACTTTACTTATCGCGCTAATAAAGCACAAGATTTGTTTTTTGATGGCAGCTTTTCCTTTCAAACCACGAGTATAAATACTTTATATGAAGGCGAACAATGGGAGTTTAGTGGTGAGTTTCATGAAAGTAGATTTACAACAAAAGGTTTTTTTACACCAACCTTCTTAAAAAATCCAATTAGTCATCGTTGGTATGTACAATCTCGATATAAGCTCAATCATGAGCTAACCTTGTTAATGCGCTATGAAACTTTTGCTAGTGATAAAAATGATAAAAATGGTAATAAAATGGAACAGGAAACTAATGGCTTAGTTCCTGCTTATTTTGCATATCATGATGATACAACAATTGGTTTATCGTATGATTTATCGAGTAATTTTAGAGTAAGATTTGAATATCACTGGTTTCAAGGTACAGGTAGGCTTACCCCTGTAGTTTTGCCAAACCCCACGGTGAATAATAGTAAAAATTGGCAGCTATGGGCTGTGCAATTAATGTATTGGTTTTAATAGGGAATTAACTGATGGCAAAAAAATTTATTAGTGTCCCAACAAAGTTATTGTTGTTGATATTTTCAACACTATTGCTTTTGGCTATAGGTTTTTCTGCATTATCCCTATCGCGTTTACAAGATGAATATAAACAATTCCACCAAGAAACACTAGCTCAAGCACAAGCTCAATTTGCCTTACACAGTGATATTTTACGTTCAAAATTGAATGTTTGGCTTGAGTCTTTTGCTGAAATCACTAAATTTTCTCAGCAAGATAACTTTGCTGTTTTTGCTGATCAACTTGCTAACCAATTTGATGGGTTGCAATTTAACTTAAATGTGGAGAATGTTTGGCTAGTTGATGCCAATAAAAAACTCCTCTTTGTTACGTCTATTATGCCCTTGTCAGTGCAAGAAAATATTGACCAAGTGATAAAATATCAACGTCCTAATCATAAAATTCAATGTCAGTTACAATGCCAGTTATTATTAAGCGTTCCGCTATTGAATAACCAAGGCAATGTAGTCGTTATCACCATGAGTGCTAGTCTTGTTGATATGCTATACGCAATCAATACTTCGTTAAATAGCGAGGTGGCTGTGATTAGCATTCCTCTAGAGTCTAATCAATCTGAGTTTGAAACAAACATTATTTCGGCATCAAATATGGAGTTAGCACAAGCATTACTTGATGAAAATAAAGAAACTGATTTAGTGCGAGTACTTGCGCAGGGGCTACAAATAGATTTAGCCGACAATAGTTATTTGGTCAATTTGTTACCGTTAGCACAAAATAGTAAACGCGCATTTTATTTGTCTTTAATTGACGATGTAACCTCGTTTGAGAAAAAAAATGCACATTATGTAAAACAATTTTTAATTTCGCTTAGTGGTATCTTTTTTATTTTAGGTTTATTTGTTTATTTAGTTGCTCGTCCATTTACTAACCGGTTACTACGTTTATCTGGGGCACTTCCCTTATTGGCCAATAAAAAGTTTGATAAATTTCGTGAAGTAAGATTAAAAAGGCCATTGTTGTTTTCTGATGAATTGGACGTATTAACGCACTCAGCTTTAGATCTTAGCTATGAATTAGAGCAACTCAATATTGAAGTTGAGCAGAAAACGAAAGAGTTAGAAAATATAGCCATGTATGATCTGTTAACGGGGTTGCCTAATCGCAATATGTTAAATTATCAATTACGTAAGTCGATTGCTAATATTCGCAGGTACCCAGGCGGGGTTGCAGTATTATTTTTAGATCTGGATGATTTTAAAAAGGTTAATGACAGTAATGGCCATACCGAAGGCGATAAACTGTTAATTCAAGCTGCTGAGCGTGTACGCTTAAGTGTAGGTAAAATTGATTTAGCCTGTCGTTTTGGTGGTGACGAATTTGTAGTGATTTTAGGGAATTTAAAATCTGTAAATGAAGCGGTGGTGGTGGCCGATCAACTATTAACGCAATTTAAAGAACCGATAAGGTTAGGTTCGAGTATTTTTTATGTTTCTACAAGTATAGGTATTTCTTACACTGAGTCTTGTGAAGAGCATGCTGAAGATTTGATTTCTCATGCTGATATAGCTATGTACGAAGCCAAAGACAATGGTGGTAGCCAATTTCATGTATACCACCAAGAAATGTATCAACGTGTTGCTCATCGTGTAATGCTTGAAGGTGAAGTTCGTCAAGCGCTTGCTAAACAGCAATTTAGTTTAAGTTTACAACCACAATTACGAGCAAAAGATAAAAAGATATATGGTTTTGAGGCATTGCTACGTTGGCATCACCCTGAACGGGGTATGATTTCACCAGAAGATTTTATTCCTATTTTAGAAAACTCCCAACATATGATTGAGTTAGGCTATTGGATTATTCATCGTTGTTTTGAGTTAGCGATAATGATCAGAAAGCAAGGCTTAGAAGATACCATGATTGCCATCAATTTATCAGCAGGGCAGTTTGTTGATGTAAACCTACCCAGTTACTTACAAAGTTTATTAGACAAGTTTTCTTTATCAGCCGACATATTTGAATTAGAGCTAACAGAACAAATATTAGTGAAAGATATTGACCATACTATTTCTATGATGGACAGCTTAAAATCTATGGGCTTTAGTTTTGCCATTGATGATTTTGGTACGGGTTATTCGTCATTAGCTTATATTAAGAAAATGCCAATTGATGTGATTAAAATTGATAAAAGCTTCGTTTTTGGTATGTTGGAAAACCATGCTGATTATCAAATTATTATGTCAACGATTGCCATGGTGAAAAATTTAGATTTAATGGTTGTGGCTGAAGGCGTTGAAACAGCGGCACAATTGCGAAGTTTAACGGAAAATAATTGCGATATCATTCAAGGTTATTATTTCTCTAAGCCAATACCCGAAATAGAATTGAATGAGTTTATTAAAACGCATATTTATGACGGGTATTGGAAAACTCAGGTTGATAAAAGCGAATAATTTTACTTAATAGCATGAACGTATTAATATTTAATGATATTGCTATTATATCAATCTCACTAACTATGTGATCATTTCTACTGGTTAAAACAACCAACTACGGCGTTATTTATTTAATAATTAGAACAACTAGTTATTAAAATAAATGCCTTGTATTTGGCTGTTTTTCCTGCGTATAAAGTAGATCACCTAATTAATGAAATCGGTATTAGTGCTTTTGTATCACCAATAACAAGATCATCAAAAAACATATTTAATTAAAATATGCTGTTAATATGAGCACTAAATTTTGTTGCTTCCATAAAACCAGTAACACGTTGTTGACTTAGCTCATTTCCCTGTAAATCAAAAAATAAAATAGACGGTAAACCAAATACACTATAGTAATCCATTAGTTCAATATTTTGTTTTGTTCCTGTATTTGTTAAATCTATCTGTAATAAAATAGTGTTAGCAAGCGCTTCTTGTACATTTTTATCAGGGAAGGTGTATTGTTCAAACTCTTTACAGGCAACACACCAATCAGCGTATAAATCTAACATTACAGTTTTTCCTTGGCTATTGGCTTGAACAATAGCAGATTGTAATTCTGTTAGCGTAGTTACATGTTTAAAATGTTGGTTTATTTCTGCAACTGATGCGGTTTGAGTGATATTTTGTTTATTGTCACTGGCAATAATATTGTTAGCGACAAGTAATTGATAACTCATGTTTGCACCAAAAAACATCATTAAAAAAATGAGTAATGACCGCAAACCAAAACCGAAACTTTTCATCTTACTCGTTGTTGCGTTGGTAGCCGTACTTTGGTTGGCAACATAAAGATAGCTTGCTGAGCCTAATAATAAAAGTGTCCATAAAGTCTTACTGGCTAGTTCAGGTATAAAGCGCTCTAGCAAAAAGATAGGTACAGCAAGTAGTAACAAGCCGAAGATGTTTTTGATGATATTCATCCATGCACCTGCTTTGGGTAATAATTTACCGCCAGAACTACCTAAAACTAATAAAGGAAGTCCCATACCTAAACTTAAAGCATATAATGCTGAAGCACCTAATACCACATCACCAGTTTGAGAAATATACAATAAGGCTCCCGTTAACGGTGCGGTTGTGCAAGGTGAGGCAACTAGGCCTGAAATAACCCCCATCATAATAACACCCGTAATAGAACCGCCTTTTTGTTTATTACTTAAGTTATTTAATTTATTTTGCCAGCTTGCTGGTAGTGCTAAATTGAACACCCCAAACATTGATAAGGCTAAAAAAATAAATAAGATACTGAGCGCTATTAGTACAAAGGGGTGTTGGAATATTGCTTGAAATTGTGCACCTGCAAGGGCAACAACAATACCTAATAAAGTGTAAGTAACTGCCATACCTTGTACGTAGAAAAAAGATAATGTGAAGGCTTTTTTGGTGGTCAGACTCTTTGCCTGTTGGTTACCAGCCCCAACAATAATGCCTGTTAAAATAGGGTACATTGGGAACACACACGGGGTGAAAGAGAGTAACAATCCCCCCACAAAAAACGCAATTAAAGTTAGCAATAAACTGTCTTGCTTTAACATTTCAGCTAATTGGTGTTGTTCACTGGCTTGCGGTGCTGTCGTTTTACTTGTTGTTGATACGTTTTGTTCATTTTGTAAAGCGGATAAAATAGCTCCAGTGCTATTATTTTCGTTAACTTGAGTAATTACTTGGGTTAATGATATTTTCTTTTTAGTCGGTGGGTAACATAGCCCTTTATCAGCACAGCCTTGATAGCGCACTGTAATCACATCATTTTCAGACGCTTCTTCAATATTAATCGTAAGATTTAAGTTTTTTGTATAAATCTGTTGAACACCAAAAAATTCATCTTCATGATCTATCCCTTGCGGTAAATCAACAGGTGATATGCGAGCGTTGTCACTGGTAAATTTAAATTGATGGCGATACAGGTAATAACCTTCATTTATTTCAAAATTGATATTGAGTTGATTTTTTGCTTGATCAAAATTAAAAATAAATGCCTGATCAACTTTTAAAAATTCGTCATCATTACTAAAAAGAGAAGCGCTTGATGTGTCAAAAATAGATTGCTGCGCCTTGCTAGTAGTAGATTGAAAACAACCTAGTATGATAACTAAAGCAAAAAATAAAGCTTGCGAGAAACTTGAAAGTGATGATGATTTTTTCATTAAGTCTACTTTAAATATTCACGGATCCAGTTTAAATAGTGATTATCGCCTTGCTGGATATTCAAAGCGATCACCTCCACTACATCATAGGGATGTAATTCATTAATGCGAGCATTTAATTGTTTAAATTTATTACTCGTTGTCTTTATTAATAGTTGAACTTCACTGTCATATTGTACTTCATTTTGCCAATAATAAATTGACGTTATATTAGGTAATATATTGACACAAGCTGCTAGCTTTTCTTTAACTAAATACTCTGCAATGACTTTGGCTATTTGATCATCTGGGCAAGTTGTTAATACCAGTTGAGAATTCATAATATATCTCACAGTAATAATTTAATGTTATTCTCTTAAAAAAAACTTAACAAGGCTAGTAATATGTAAGCTAAAAATGTTCAATCCTTGAAAATGACCTGTTAAGCCCAATATATCTTACAAAGAAAACAGGAGTATTTATGTTTCGCCTATTATTTGCACTATTTGTTATCATCCCCATTATTGAAATCACTGTATTAATGCAAGTTGGAGAGCTGATTGGTGCTTGGCCAACCATTGCTATTGTTATTGTGAGTGCTTGGTTGGGGGCTAAATATGTGCGTCAACAAGGTATAGCTACGTTACAGTCAGTACAAACTAAGATGGCACAAGGAGAAATGCCCTCAAGTGAAATTGTAACAGGGTTAATGCTATTAGTAGCGGGAGTCTTGTTAGTTACGCCGGGCTTTGTTACGGATATTTTCGGATTATTGTTGCTTGTACCCGCTGTACGTCATACCTTAGCGCAGTCAGTACAAAAACATATAAAAACCAGCCAAGGTAATGCTTTTGGCGCAAGTGCGCATTTTCATTCATCTACATTTACGCAAGAAAATGGTCACGTTTATGAACATGAGGTAGATGACTATATTGACAAAAATAGTGCTTTTCATCATAACAAAGAGATTTCTCATGAAAATCACCATCAAGGTGAAACCATTGAAGGTGATTTTAAGCGAAAAGATTAATCACAAAGTAAATCATCAAAAAAACACATTAAAGACTTGTGAAGTGTTTTTTTAACCCCATTTAATTACACACAAACATATTTGTTATCACTAATAACTCTCAGGAGAAAATATATGAGTATTCGTCCATTACATGATCGCGTTATTGTAAAACGTAAAGAAGTTGAATCTAAATCAGCTGGTGGCATTGTGCTAACTGGTAGCGCTGCAGAAAAATCAACACGTGGTGAAGTCATTGCCGTTGGTAATGGTCGCATCTTAGAAAATGGTGAAGTGCGCGCATTAGACGTGAAAGTGGGTGACCAAGTCATTTTTTCTGAAGGCTACGGCGTTAAAACAGAGAAAATTGATGGCGAAGAAGTACTTATTTTAAGTGAGTCTGACATCTTAGCAATTGTAGAGTAATCTCAAGAATTTAATATTTTATTTGATGTTGAGCATAGCTCCATCACAATTTAACAAAATAGGAAAAATATAATGGCTGCAAAAGACGTATTATTTGGTAACGACGCTCGAGTAAAAATGCTTAAAGGCGTTAACGTATTAGCTGATGCTGTAAAAGTGACCTTAGGACCTAAAGGACGTAACGTTGTTTTAGACAAATCTTTTGGTGGTCCAACAATCACTAAAGATGGCGTTAGTGTTGCGAAAGAAATTGAATTAGAAGATAAATTTGAAAACATGGGCGCACAAATGGTGAAAGAAGTTGCTTCTAAAGCCAATGATGAAGCAGGTGACGGTACAACAACTGCCACGGTTTTAGCGCAAGCTATTGTTAATGAAGGCTTAAAATCTATTGCTGCGGGTATGAACCCAATGGATCTTAAACGTGGTATAGACAAAGCAGTAATTGCTGCTGTGGCTGCGTTAAAAGAATCATCTTCACCTGTTACTGATAACAAAGCGATTGAGCAAGTGGGAACAATCTCAGCTAACTCTGATGAAACTGTAGGTAAAATCATTGCAACAGCAATGGATAAAGTGGGCACTGAAGGGGTTATTACCGTTGAAGAAGGACAAGCTTTAATTGATGAATTAGATGTTGTTGAAGGTATGCAATTCGACCGTGGTTATTTATCTCCTTATTTTATCAATAGCCAAGAAAATGGCACAGTTGAATTAGAAAACCCTTTTATCCTTTTAGTTGATAAAAAAATCTCTAATATCCGTGAATTATTAACAACATTAGAAGGCGTGGCTAAAGCGGGTAAACCACTGTTAATTATTGCTGAAGATGTTGAAGGCGAAGCGTTAGCTACATTAGTTGTTAACAATATGCGCGGTATCGTAAAAGTTGCGGCTGTTAAAGCACCTGGTTTTGGTGATCGTCGTAAAGCAATGCTGCAAGATGTTGCAACCTTAACTGCTGGTACTGTAATTTCTGAAGAAATTGGTATGGAGCTTGAAAAAGCAACGTTAGAAGATTTAGGTCAAGCCAAACGTGTCATTATTTCAAAAGATACAACGACTATTATTGACGGTATTGGTGAAGAAGCCGATATTCAAGCACGTGTTGCACAAATTCGTGGTCAAATTGAAGAGTCTTCGTCAGATTACGATACAGAAAAGCTGCAAGAGCGTTTAGCTAAACTGGCAGGCGGTGTTGCGGTAATTAAAGTTGGTGCTGCTACAGAAGTTGAAATGAAAGAGAAAAAAGCACGCGTAGAAGATGCATTGCATGCAACACGCGCGGCTGTAGAAGAAGGCGTTGTAGCAGGTGGTGGTGTAGCTTTAGTACGCGCTGCTGAAGCAATCAAAGATCTTGAAGGTATCAACGAAGATCAAACACACGGTATTAATGTTGCCATTCGAGCAATGTCTGCTCCATTACGTCAAATTGCTACTAACTCGGGTGATGAAGCTTCTGTTGTACTAAATGAAGTACGTAACGGTAAAGGTAACTATGGTTACAATGCGGGTAACAGTACTTTTGGTGATATGTTAGAAATGGGTATTCTTGATCCAACTAAAGTAACACGTTCAGCATTACAATTTGCAGCGTCTGTTGCGGGCTTAATGTTAACAACTGAATGTATGATTACAGATCTGCCAGTTAAAGAATCACCTGCTCCTGCTATGCCTGATATGGGCGGTATGGGTGGCATGGGCGGTATGATGTAATTTATGCTTGATTAAATCGTCTACTTCATCGTTACTTTATTACTCGTTTAAGAAACACTAAACGTCGTAAATAAAGCGCCTTGAATTAAACAATTTACTCTGCGCATAAATGGTATTTGCTACTTAACGCTTAAATATAAAAACCTGCTTCGGCAGGTTTTTTGTTTTCAGGCGAGAATACTGATTAACGTTGAAAAGAATAGTGTGATATTCGTAGGTTATGTAAGAGTGTTTAGTGCAAAAGAAATCTTAGATGTGTTGTTAAATCCATCTAGTTATCTTGATAAAATTGTTGATGGCTCTGCTGAAGATGAACTTAGTAATAAATTTAAAAATGAAATTAACCAAGTAGATGAGGATCGATATCAACAAGCGCTGATATCTACCCGTGTTACATCAATAGTTAATAATGCACCAATACGCATTCCAGCCTTTATTGTTCCCCTTGAATTTGACGATGAACAAAAAGTTATTCAGTTTTTTATGGTGCCGTATTATGGGGCTTGTATTCATTTACCTCCGCCGCCGCCAAATCAAACTATTTTCGTGAATTACGCTAAGGGGGTAAAGCTTGAATCACTCTATGATCCCTATTGGGTGTCGGGTATTATCAAAACATCGCTTGTTGAGAATGATGGCAACGGCAGCATACTGTTGGAATCACCAAAAGCACCACAGAGTACTTCGTTGGTGCTTTCTGGTATAAATGTTTTTCAAAATATCTGGCGTTGTTCCTTCAATGGAACGTAGAGTCGTTACCTCGGAAACATTTTGTTTTTTTATTGATAGCAATATCATCCACAGTGGACGTACTCATGCGTTTTCCTCCCATGCAGGAAAAGGATCCTTTAAGGTTGCCCAGTGGCTTTTTCCTCTTAATAGATCATCTTCACAGAGCAAGCATTGATCTAGTGCCATCGTCATTCGTTTTTTGTCGAGTTGTTGACCAATAAACACGAGTTCTTGACGCATATCGCCGAAAGGCTCAACCCATTGTTTATTTATTTCATCAAGAGAAGCTTGATCAGTCGGCCAGTTATCTTTAGGAATAGATTTCCAAAACATCCCCGCAAAACCGTAATGTGCTATTCCGCCCGCTTGGCTCCATTGACCGCAAAATTGAGGACGAGACGCTAACCAAAAATAACCTTTTGATCGAATCAGTTTACCAAATTGTTCCGTGTTATGAAGAAACTGATAAAACTTTTCAGGGTTAAAAGGTCTGCGTGCAACGTAATTAAAGCTGCCAATACCATATTCTTCAGTTTCAGGTATATGTTCACCTCGCATCTCTTTAAGCCAGCCTGGCGCTTGCTGTGCACGTTCAAAATTAAATAACCCTGTATTTAATACTGAATTAATATCTACTTTACCTGACGATATAGGAATAATTTTAGCGTGTGTATTAAGTACTTTAAGAATAGCGTTAAGTCGCTCTATATCGGCGGCTTTAACTAAATCTGTTTTACTAATAAGGAGTACATCTGCAAATTCTACTTGGTCTATTAATAAATCTGCTACGCTACGTTCATCTTCATCACCAAGTGACTCGCCTGCGTCTTGTAAATATTGTGCTTCATCGTAATCTTTCAAGAAATTTACTGCATCAACAACAGTTACCATCGTATCTAACGTGGCAATATCTGATAATGAAATGCCATTCTCATCAGCGAATGTGAACGTTTCAGCCACAGGTAAAGGCTCAGAAATTCCTGTAGATTCAATGACGAGGTAATCAAATCGCCCCTCTTTTGCTAGCTTATTTACTTCCAGTAAGAGATCTTCACGTAACGTGCAACATATACAGCCATTACTCATTTCAACTAGCTTTTCATCACTGCGGTTGAGGGATACTTCACTTTTTACCAATGAAGCATCAATATTTAATTCGCTCATGTCATTAACAATGACAGCGACTTTTTGCCCCTGGCGGTTGTTAAGGATATGACTTAAGACAGTTGTTTTTCCTGCGCCTAAAAAGCCCGATAGTACCGTGACAGGTAATTTTTGCATAACCATGCTATGTATTCACTATTTCAATCTGACAATGTTGTTATGTTATAACATAACAACATTGTGTGCTACTACACATAATAAAAGTTGAATAAAATTTCATTTTATAGAGGTTTTCTTAGTGCCTGTTTTGAAATGTATTATTTGAATGACAAAGGTTATTGAATAATATCGAGAAAAATATGATGATACTGTTACTAATTTTTTATTAAAGGCTCATTATGGCTGGTGCTAGTTTACTTACCTTACTCGATGATATTGCGATGTTACTTGATGATATAGCGGTGTTATCGAAAGTTGCAGCAAAAAAAACAGCGGGTGTTCTCGGTGATGATCTTGCGGTCAATGCAGAGCAGCTCTCGGGAGGTATACGTGCCGATAGAGAGCTACCCGTTGTATGGGCCGTTTTTAAAGGTTCAATGATAAATAAAGCTATTTTGGTGCCTATTGCTTTATTACTTAGTTATTTTCTACCAATTGTCATTATGCCATTACTCATGCTTGGAGGGGCTTATTTGTGTTATGAAGGTTTTGAGAAAGTGTGGCATAACTTTACTGATAAAGCGGCGGTTGAGCATCATAAACAGCTGTTGAAATCAGCATTACAAGATCCTACGGTTGATTTACAGCAATTTGAAAAAGACAAGATAAACGGGGCAATTAGAACTGATTTTATTTTATCGGCAGAAATCATTATTATTGCGCTAGGCACTATTTCAGATAAGGAAATCACAACGCAAATTCCTGTATTAGCTTTTATTGCTGTTGTTATGACTGTTGGAGTGTATGGTTTAGTTGCAGGTATAGTGAAAATTGACGATGGCGGTTTAGCGCTTATAAAAGATAAGTCCTTATCAGTAGGGGGTAAGTTTAAGCGTGGTTTAGGTCAATTTATGATTGGTTTTGCCCCTAAACTAATGAAGTTTCTTGCTGTTGCTGGTACCGTAGCTATGTGGTTGGTCGGTGGTTCATTAATTACTCATGGTGTGCACAGCCTACATGATTTTATTACAATGGCCTCTGAATTTACGGCAGAGGCACCTGTTATTGGCAATATTCTCACGGCTATTACCCCACTTTCTATCGATCTTGTCGTTGGTTTTACCTTGGGGGCATTATTAGTATTTATTGAGCTTATTATTAAGAAGTATTCAATTAAATCATCTAGATAATCTATGTTTAGTGATTACTTTGCTAAATAAGCAATAGAGTCTCGTTCGATAAGCGCAGGATCAAAAGAGTGATTAATAATCAAATCTTCATGACGATAAACATTTTTTAATACCAATTTGGCTGCCATTTTCCCCATTTCGTCAACTGGGTTATTTATCGTGGTTAGTTTAGGGTAGATATGACGAGAAAAAATAATGTTATCAAAGCCTATTGTTGATAGATCTTCAGGCAATGAAAAATCATGCTCACGGGCATAAGTCATTGCTCCTGATGCCATTTCATCGTTGGCACATACGAGTGCAGTAAAATGAATTTTTTTATTTAAGAAGTATTTAAAGCCTTTTTTACCACCTGTTTCTTTAAAGTCACCTTCAAAATAGAGGGCATCATTGAAAGGTATTTTGTACTCAGATAATGCCCGTTTGTGTCCTGTTAATCTGTTTTGTGAATCAGGTTTAAATTGAGGGCCACCAATATAGGCTATATTGGTATGTCCATGCTCAATAAGGGCTTTTGTTGCAAGATAGCCACCTAGTTCATTATCAAGATAAATACAATTTTCTTTTAAGGCTGGAATTATTCGGCTCATAAAGTAAATAGGCGTTTTACCTTTACTTAACTCAATCAAATACTCATCAGTTAAACCTTCAACATGTATTATTAAAGCATCACAATTACGAGAGATTAGAAAATCAATGCCTTCTTTTTCTTTATCTTCTTCACTATGCCCAGGGGTAATAATAACGTGTTTTCCTGCAGCTCTTAACTCAGCTTCAATACCAGCCATCATTTGACCGAAGAAAGGACCATGTAATTCAGAAACTAAAATACCAACACTATTTGTACAATTTGAAGCTAATGACTGCGCGATTGAGTTAGGACGGTAGCCTAGTTCATCCATGGCTTTTTCAACTTTTTGACGTGTTTTGTCACTAACACGCGCATTGTTGTTAATAACGCGTGAAACGGTTGCTAGTGAAACACCAGCCAAACTTGATACCTCATAAATTGTTGCCATATTTATCCTGTAGTGTGCGAGCCGTTATCCCATTATTTGAATAGATTATAACGTCAGACAAACCATCATTTTATCATAATTTAGTTTTACTAAACTAGTTGATTATCGATAGTATGAAAACTAAATGATATTATTCAATAGTGGGTTAATTTCCACCTATTGGTGTACGTCTTTGGTTTAAAGCGTTACTAATTTGTTGATTTTTATGGCTCGACAGAGGATAAAATACCATGAGTGTTGCACCAGCAAAGGCAAAGGCAGCAGGGATCCAACTCATGAGTAGTTGCATGCCTGGTAACGCACCTTCAATGGTACTTTTATCCATACCGTTATAACCGTAATTGGCTAGTACAACTAAAACAAGCGCACCTGCAAAACCACCTCCCGTTTTTTGAACAAAAGTGCCAGCCGAATATATCAAGCCAGTCGCTCGTCGACCATTTTTCCATTCTGAATAATCTGCAGAATCTCCTAGCATGCTAAAGAATAAAGTTGGCATCATAGCGGCAAAAAATTCAGCAGAGCAACCTAAAATAAAAATAGCTGGAATGTTTCCAGACGGAACCCAATAAAAACCGACAGTTAATAAGCCGCTACATAATAACGAGACAATAAATAGGTTTGGTTTTCCCATTTTTTTAGATAAATATCCCGTGCATAATGCACCCAAAATTGACACTAATAGTAAAGCGATAAAATATTTACCTGCCATTAGCTCATCACCTACTTGGTATTTAAAATAATAAGCGATAACACCATATTTTATACCATTGAACATCATGGTTAAAAAACCCATGCCCAATAGTATTAACCAAGGTTTATTAGTAAGTAAGTCCAGCATGTCTTGTTGAGTACCACTAATGCCATTGTTTTTTTGATTACTTTCTTGATTCGTTGCTGTATTTGTTAATCGTTTGATAAGTAGCCACATAAAAAATGCTATGGCAAAGAAAAATAGCCCACTATATAAATTGCGGTAATAGAAAAACAAGGTGGCAGCTAGCAAAGGTAAAATAATAAAGGGCAAATTTTTACTCAAATCGATTAGATCTGACTTCAATGTGGTTGTTTCATCAATTGTTGGAATAACGCGTTCTTTTGTTGTGAAGAAAGTAATTAACATTAGCACTGTGAGCAAAGCAGCAAAGAGATACATAGTGTACTGGTAGCCTTGAGCATCATCACCTTGGCCAAAGTAGGCAACTAGGTCGGGTAAAAAACCCATAACCAACAAACCTCCTGCAAATGCACCAGCAAAACGAAAACCAGATAAGCTAGTACGCTCAGTGTCACAAGGGGTTATAACTCCCATTAAAGCCGAGTAAGGTACATTATTTAGAGTGTATGCGAGTGTTAAACCTATGTAAGTAATATAAGCGTAGACGAGTTTACTGCTGTAACTAAGTTCAGGCGTTGTAAAACAAAGTACCATAAACAGCGCTAAAAAAGGGGTTGACCATAGAACCCAAGGACGAAACTTACCCCAAGGTGTATTGGTTCTATCAGCTATCATTCCCATGATTATATCGGTAACACCATCAGATAAACGTACCACTAAAAACAGCATGGCGGCGGCAGCTGCAGTTAAACCAAAAGTATCAGTATAAAAAACAGCTAAATAAGCTAAGGCACCGCGCCATACTAAATTGGCGGCAGCATCCCCCATGGCATACCCCACTTTTTCATAAAAAGGTAGTTTATTCATTGTGTTTCCCATCTTAATTTTTGATATTAAAATCTTCGTTATTTAACTGTATTATCGGCTAATGCTATCGATTGCTAATTAATGCTTTATAGGCGTGGCCACTATTTTTTATTGTTCTAACTTGGCTTTCATAATCAACATAAACAATACCGAAGCGTTTTAAATAACCTTCCGCCCATTCAAAGTTGTCCATTAAACTCCAAGCAAAATAGCCTTTTATATTAACGCCTTGTTCTATTGCGTCATTAACGGCATTAAGGTGCTGTTGATAATATTCTATGCGAACATTGTCATTAACAACACCATCAATAAGTTTGTCGTCGGTTGCAGCACCATTTTCGGTAATATAAATAGGGGGTAATGTATATTTTTCATTTAATGAAACAAGTAATTCACTGAAAGCTTTAGGGTATATTTCCCAGCCAATATCTGTACGTGGTTCAGGGGGGGGGATTTGAACAAATCGGGCTTCACTATCTGCTTTGTAGATGGCTCGAGTGTAAAAATTAATACCTAAAAAATCAATGGGGTGGGATATTATTTCCATATCACCCTCTTGTATTTCAGGGTGATGTTCTGCAGGTAATTGAGCTAATATGTTAGGGTAGGCGCCGTCAAAAATTGGCTTAATATACCATTGGTTAAAATAATTATCTGCAAAATCGCTAGCAACTTTGTCTGCTGGTGAATCTGATGAAGGATAGCAAGGTGTGAAGTTTAGTACTATGCCATTTTTAGTATTAGGGCTATTTTTTGCAAGTACTTTCATTGCTAAACCATGGGCGAGTAATAGGTGATGAGCTGCTTTTCTGCCATATTCTTCCCCAACTTTTCCAGGGGCATGAATACCTATTTCATACCCTAAAAATGAGCTGCAAAAGGGTTCATTTAGTGTTGCATAAGAGTATACACGATTACCAAAAGCTTGGGTGATTAGGTTTACGTAGTCTTGGAATTTGTAGGCAGTTTCTCTGTTTAACCAGCCACCTTTATCTTCTAAGTGTTGGGGAAGATCCCAGTGATACAGGGTGACAAAAGCTTTAATGTTTTTGCTTTTTAGTTCATCAAGAATGTTGATGTAAAAGTTAACGCCATCAGGATTCAGGGTTCCTGATTGTGTCATAACTCTTGGCCATGAAATAGATAAACGATAAGCATCAACACCTAATGATTCGATTAATGCAATATCTTCTTTCCATAAATGATAGTGATCACAGGCAATTAATCCATGGGAGCCATCAACAACTTTATTCGGAGTATTACAAAAAGTGTCCCAAATGCAGGGTAATCTAGTTTTTGCCCCACCTTCAATTTGAAATGAGGCAGTGGCGACGCCATAAATGAAATTATCTTTTAGCATAGTAGAGTTTTGGGGCAAAGAAAGTTTGGCTGTCATTGAATATACCTATTACTTAAAACTTGTTTTAATTATTTATTAAAAGCGCTTTCAATAAATGTTGATTAAAGAGGTAAGATAGTCTTTAATATAGATATGTAAGCGCTTACATTGTTAAGGTTAGTGTTTTCTCTAACCTAGGTCAACTAATTTCATCAGTTTTTCATTTCAGCTGTTTTAATTCGCTGCTATGGGGCATAAATAGCTACTAAGCTGTGCTGATTAATCAAGCATGTAGGTATAGCGTATTAAATTAGTAATAAAATAAACGTAAAGAGGCTCATATGGCAATACATTCAAGTTCAGGCACCATCGAGCGATTAGCAAATAATCAAGCGCAGGGGAATTACCGTTTTGCATTGACGTCTTTAACGTCATTGTTTTTTATGTGGGGTTTTATTACTTGTTTAAATGATATATTAATTCCTCATTTAAAAGGTGTGTTTGATTTATCGTACAGTCAAGCCATGTTAGTGCAATTTTGTTTTTTTGGTGCTTACTTTCTAGTGTCTTTACCTGCTGGTGTTATGGTCAAAAAACTGGGTTACCAAAAAGGTATTGTTATTGGTTTGTCTATTGCGGCACTAGGCTGTTTATGTTTTTATCCTGCCGCAGCTTTGCATAGTTACCCTATATTTTTAATGGCGTTGTTTATTCTAGCTAGCGGCATTACTTTATTGCAAGTGTCTGCTAATCCTTATGTCAGCATATTGGGTGAAGCAAAAACTGCTTCATCACGTTTAACCATGACACAAGCATTTAATTCATTAGGAACAACAATTGCGCCTTTTTTCGGTGCGTTTTTAATTTTGAATCATGCAGCAGAGTCAATGTCTGTTCAAGCTTCTGCTGAAGCTGTACAACTTCCATATATATATTTAGCTGCAATGCTCGTTGTACTAGCCGTAATTTTTGCCAGATTAAAACTCCCTAATATAGAGGAAACTGATATTCATCATAACGATAATAAGATTAATCTAGGTAGTGCTTGGGGGTATAGCCATTTAGTGTTGGGGGCTATTGGTATTTTTGTTTATGTTGGAGCTGAAGTCTCTATTGGTAGTTTTATAGTCAGTTTTTTTGCTGAACCATCCATTGCGGGTTTAGCAGAATCTGAGGCTGCAAAATATATTGCATATTATTGGGGCGGCGCGATGACTGGACGATTTATTGGTGCTGTTGTTATGCAGAAGGTTGATGCGGGTAAATTATTATCTTTTAATGCAACAGTTGCTTGCTTGTTAATTTTAGTGGCTACTTTATCTTCAGGCAGTGTTGCTATGATTGCCATTTTAGTGGTGGGATTGTGTAATTCAATTATGTTCCCAACTATCTTTAGCCTTGCCATTAATGGCTTAGGAAAACATACCAGTCAAGGAGCGGGGATTTTATGTTTAGCGATTGTCGGTGGTGCAATCATTCCAATTTTTCAAGGTTTTTTGGCTGACAATATTGGCATTCAGCATTCTTTTTTCTTACCTATTTTATGTTATCTATTTATCACTTATTACGGCTTGATAGGCAGTAAAGTTAAAAACTAGCCGCATTTTTAGTTAATCCTCCAGTTAATAATGAAACGATAAGAAGTCAAATAATAAAATATAATCATTTAATTCAACTAAATGCTAAAAATAGCCTCAATAAAACAATCAATACAGGGTTATTGTGTTTTTCTTTCTCAATGGTAACTTTGGGCTGTAATGAGGTTCGTTATGACAAAAACTCAGTTCAAACCTTGATTAGCATTAATGCAACTGAGAGTGACTCTAGAGTGCAATCTACTATTGATGTTTGGCCAAAGTTCGAGATAGCGGTAAAAAAGGATGCAAGCATTGAAAGCAAGATAGCAAAGTTACTTGCAACTATGACGTTAGAACAAAAGGTAGCACAAATGATTCAACCTGAAATTCGTGATATTACCGTTGATGATATGTGTAAGTATGGTTTTGGCTCTTTTCCTACTCACGATAAACATGCAATGCTTAATTAAAAAAGGATGAATGGCAGACGTTGAACATAGATTTACAGTGTTTCGAAAAAAGTGGCGTAGATATTACTAAAGTAAAAAGCTCCTTTGTTTTATCGTCAATTGAATCTTTAATTATTGATTTTTCAGGTGTTGTTATAAAACCTAATAGCGTGAACTCTGCAACACTAAACTGTTGGTGCCATTGTTTTTATTGAGCGAAACGCCATTATTAGCTCTCACCTTTGAGAGTTAATAATGGCGTAAATTTCAGATATTAAAAAGCATGCCGGAAGCTATGATTTGCAATATTGTTGTATGAAGTCGGCATGACTTGGTAGCTTTTCTACCGCATTAGCAATAGATGCTTTTAAGCTACTCATAAAGTGATTTAGCTCTTTCTCGTTCATGATATCTGCAATTTTATGGTACTGTGTTGGCATAATGCCTTGACCCAGCATGACCTGAGTCCATGAATCAACACGGAAAATATCACCATCGTCTAAAAATACTCGTCCTGTTTCTTTAAATAATTGTATCTTATGTGCAAGAGAAGGAGGAATTTCCATATTCTTACAATGTAACCAAAAATCACTGTCCTCTCGCTGCGTCGCTTTATAATGCAATATAATAAAATCGCGAACGGCATTTAATTCTGAATCAAGCTTGGTATTATATTCATCGATAGCTGATTGATAGATGCCATCAAACGGGAATAAACGTAATAATCTGATAATGCCTGACATAATTAAATGAATACTTGTTGACTCAAGTGGTTCAATAAAGCCAGCAGATAAACCTAAAGCGACACAATTTTTGTTCCAACCCTTACGGCGTCTACCTGTGTTAAATTTAATGACTCGAGGCTCTGTCAGTATGTCACCTTCAATATTTTTTGTTAACGTATCAAGAGCCTCTTCGTCACTGCAATACTTACTGCAGAATACTAAGCCGTTACCAACACGATTTTGTAGAGGGATTTTCCACTGCCAGCCATTTTTATGGGCAATTGAACGTGTATAAGGAATTGGATCAGATATTGTTTTGGTTTGCACTGCAATGGCACTATCGCAAGGCAACCAATGCGACCAATCATCGAACCCTGTATGCAGAGCTTGCTCAATTAAAAGCCCTCTAAACCCAGTGCAATCAATAAAGAAATCGCCGTCAATAACTTGTCCTGATATCAAGGTAAGCGAACTAATGTTACCTGATTTATGATCTTTGCTTACCTGTTGAATTTTACCTTCAATGCGGGTTACGCCAAGATTTTCACTAAATTCTCGTAAATATTTAGCATAGATAGTGGCATCAAGGTGATACGCATAATTGATTGGTGTATTCTTTGATAAGGCAAACTTTTGTGCTTTTGCGGCCTGCAGTTCGTAGCAATAATCACCAAAGTCAGCATTAATACCATTGCGTAAACCATGTAACCAAAAGTGATGAAATTCACCTGCCCAGCATTCTTTTCCTGTGGCGCCAAATGAGTGAATGTAGTTTTTACCTTCTTGCCCCCAGTTTTCAAAGCCGACTCCGAGTTTAAAAGTGGCATTTGTAATCCGCATTAATTCTTGTTCGTCAATACCGAGTAACTTATGAAATGTTCTTATGGGAGGAATAGTGGCTTCACCCACACCTATCGTGGCAATTTCATCTGATTCAACTAAGGTAATATTCAAATTTTTACCGAGTAGCTTTGAGAAAGCGGCCGCCGCCATCCAGCCAGCTGTTCCACCGCCAGCAATAACAATATTCTGTATTTTATTATTCATAATTTACCCTTATCAGTATTTTTACTAAGGAAACTAATTAATTGCGTATGAATTTATAGGTAAAATGATAAATGCTGTGCGTGTGCACAGCATTTATCAAGGAGGTTGTCTATCTAATTATACTTAAAAAGTATAACGAGCCCCTAAAGCATAACGTGCTTCTTGGTCTGCTAAATTCCATAATTGCACAGAGGTACGGCCATGAATACGAGTGTCTTCACCTGTGATATTAATGCCCTCTAAAAATACTGATAATTGCTCATTAACTTGATATGCCACATTAAAGTCAATTTGTGCATAAGCTTCAGTATAAGCTGGTTCATTAATATATTTCGCTTGTGAATTTAAAAAGTCATCACGCCAGTTGTAGGCAACACGCGCTTGAAAATCATCTTTTTCATACATGAGAACAAGGTTGGCTGTATCACTTAACCCTATAAGTGCAAATTGGGTTACTTTTGGATCAGCATTATTATCAAAACCTACATCACCCGAAACAGTGGTATAATTAGCTTGAAAACCAAAGCCAGACTCCCCAAAGAAGTGTTGTATAGCAAGTTCAAAACCGTTAATTTTAGCTTCTTTATTGTTTACAAATTTCGTTACGGTAAAGTCCATTAAAGGATCATCACTGTTAGGTAACACATCGTAATCTACTTCAAATTGCTCAGCAGGAATTGAGTAGTAATCTACGTTGTTTTCCGTTGCTGCAACCATGGCAAATAAGTTGGTATCTGTTATTTCTTCCCCTAATGCTGTTAAAGCTGCTATTGCGGCTTGAGCACGAGGGCCTGCAGTTGCATCGCGTAAACCATAAACATTTTCTACAATTGGCTCACGTCCAGCAAAGTTATTGACACGCTTTTCATAGTAACCTACGGAAACATAGCTTGTATCAGCAAAATACCATTCTGCTGATAAATCAATATTGTCTGACTCAAGTGGTACTAAAGCTGGATTGCCGTTTGAGGCTGTACCTAATTGAACACCAGCTAATGTTGTTGGGCCAGAAGGTCCACTCACATCTGCTGCTGCTGCACTTAATTGATCATAGGTTGGTCGAGCAATGGTTTTGCTGTAAGAAAAACGCGTTACAACGTTATCAATAACCTCAATATCAAAGTCAAAGCTTGGTAAGATGTGGTCATAACTAGAGCTTTCTGAAAAATTTTGCATACCCTCACCAAAACGTACGTTAAAGTCTTGGTTACCTTCCCATGCTACAGCATTAGGTAGTGCAACATTTGCTGAAGAGGTAATGTCTGTACTTTCAAAACGTAGGCCTGCAGAGATATTATATGGACGCCCACCTAATTCACCTGAAAGATCAAGTTGAAAGAATGCCGCTGTAATATCTTCTTTAATGGTTCGGTCTGTAGCCGCTGCACCATTAGCAACAAAATCAAAGCCGTATTCACCAGCAGCCCACTCACCTATTTGTGAAGCACTACCTGTGAAACCTTGATTAAAAGCACCGACCTTATCAAAGTCATTAATTTCACTAGTAAAGTCAACTAAGGTTAAGTAGTTATCAGGTAATTCACCTGGGTTTTCAATGCCCCAGTTACCCATAGTATGACGAGTTAGACTTTGTACAGAATGACTTTCCATTGAACGAGATTCAATACCGAACTCGATACTGCCTTCTTCAAATTCATATGCACCAATAACGCGAAACTCATCAATATCTGTTTTTTGTGATGAATAGTTCATGTCAAGTATTGATGTACCGACATCATCTTGGTCAAGTACTCCGTTACAATTTAAGCCTCTTCTTTCGTCACAATCGTCAAACTCAACATTCATTATAGGGTAGTCTTTACTATAATCAACACTTTGAGCAGCCACAATATTGGCACCTAAACCCGCATTTACCCAAGTTCCATAAGGTGCATCTGGTAAGCTTTCTGCAGTTGAACTATGGCCATCAAAAGTTAGCGTGAAATAATCATTCACCTCATACTTAATGTTTAAACCTATTGAGTCATTTTCATTTACCTGATTAAGCTCTTGTAGTGCTAAACCTAAATCACGTGGTGCTTTATCACCTCGATCTTCATTGTAGTCAACAGGTGTAGTTGCCGTCTCACTATCAAAACCTAAGTTTGATTTGTAGGTGTCCATCCAGATAGATTGTTCAGCACGTGATTGAAAAGTGTCTTGTTTTGAATAGGTATAATCTAACGTTGCTGTTAATGCTTCTACAGGTCTAAATTGTAACGTTAATTGCGCATTAGTGCGTTCACGTTCTTGATCCGAAATAAAGTAGCGTAAATCTGATGGCATGGAGTAGATTTGGCCTAGCTCAGGCTCGTTAGAAAGCTGAATATCACTAGCTGCTTGAGGAATCGTACCATCGTATAAACTTGTTCGCCATTCATTTACAAATGCGCCAGAAGTTGAGCTATGTCTTGTTTGAGTGTTTACCGTTAAAGAAGCACCGAATTTTTCTTCTTCATCAGTCCAGCTCAGTAGCCCAGATAACTCTGGAGTAACATCATCACCTACACGGTTACTGGTATCCATTATTGCTTTGGCACCAACACTTGCGTGCACACCAGGGTTGTCTAGCGGTTTACCTGTTACAATATTAATAACCGCACCAATACCACCCGTGGCAACATTGGCTCTGCCCGTTTTATAAACAGAAACTGATTTAACAGCATCTGAGGCTAAATTTGAAAACTCAAAAGCACGTGAATTTGAAACCCCTCCACCAGCGGGTAAGCTTGATGCTGGCATAGTGCGACCGTTTAACGTGACCATGTTGTAATCAGGCCCAAAACCACGAACAGTGACTTTACTTCCCTCACCGTTATCTCGATCAATTGAAACACCCGTTATACGTTGCAGAGATTCAGCTAAGTTAGTATCAGGAAATTTACCAATATCTTCTGCTGATATAGCATCAACCACACCTGAGGCATCACGCTTTAATCTTGTAGACTCTTTAATACTTGAACGCATACCTGTAACTGTAATTACTTCTAAACTTTCTTCTAAGGCTACTTCTTCTGCTGATATTGCAGGTAGTGCCGTAGCGCCTAATATTAATGATAAGCTTGTTGCTACTTTTGTTTTAATAAATTTACTCTGAATCATGTTTATCTCCCACCAATTTACATGTTTTATAATTATCTATTGTAGTAAGCGCTTTCATTAATTATTTAGTATCGTGTTTAAAGAACTAAAATACAAACAAATGAAAGCGCTTACATTTAAATTAGAGTATTAAATGATGAAGGTCAATAACTATTTTTATAATTCTACGATATGACCGAAATTTGTTGCCATAAATAATTTGAACACGACAACAACAAAGAATATTTAATTGTAATAAAACTTTTAAAAACAAACGATTAATGTTTTTAATAAATTATTTTTGTAAGTTTTTATTGTGTTTATAAAAAATATGAATTACTTTGTAAGCGCTTACATTTTATTGTTATATGACTGTTTTATTGAATTAATAATGATTTTATTTGAATAGGTATGCATATAAATTTGAAGCATTAAAAATCTATTATTCAATAAGGTATTCATTTGTGAACAATAAATTGCGCTTAAAAGAAAAAGTTGCTTATGCTTGTGGCGATGTAGCATCCAATTTTTATTGGCGTGTATTTGATGTGTTTTTATTTATTTTTTATACCGATGTTTTTGGTATTTCAGCAGCGGCTGTAGGTACTTTAATGCTTGTTACACGCTTAATAGACGCATTTTCTGATCCCTTCATGGGCGCATTGGCAGACAGAACTAAAACCCGTTTGGGTAAGTTTAGGCCTTATTTATTGTGGGGTATTATTCCTATTGTTGCGGCGGGAGTTTTAACATTTACAGTACCTGATTTTAGCGAAGATAATAAATTGATATGGGCTTATGGCACCTATATTTTTATGATGCTAGCTTATACTTTTATTAATGTGCCTTATGGTGCGTTACTCGGCGTGATAACCAGTGATTCACAACAACGTACCACGCTCACAAGTTTTCGGTTTATTGGTGCCTTTTCAGGAGGAAGCCTTGTAGCTTATTTAACGCCAGAACTAGTTTTATATCTGGGACAAGGGAATGAGGCTTTGGGGTGGCAACTTACCATGGGGTTATATGGTTGTATTTCAGCGCTGTTATTCACGCTAACATTTTATGGTACTAAAGAGCGTATTTCTCCACCACCAGAGCAAAAAACGCCAATTCTACAAGATATTAAAGACTTAGGGCGAAACAAGCCTTGGTTGGTGTTATTTGCTTTAGCACTCATCATCATGATCACTATTTCATTACGCGCAAGTTCAGGTACATTTTATTTTAAATATTATGTGCAACGACCTGACTTAATTGGCAGTTTTGCCATGGTCTACATGATTGCTTTGGCCATTGGCGCAGCATTGACCCCTTTGCTAACACTTTATGTAGATAAGCGTCGCTTGTTAATTATTTTAATGGGCATAGTCGCCAGTTTATCTATCGCATTCTATTTTGTTCCTAAAGACAATATTGTGTTGATGTTTTTGCTGCAAATTATGATTGGTTTAGCATTAGGACCTAAGTCACCGCTCGTTTTTTCTATGTATGCCGATACTGCTGATTTTTCAGAATGGCAAACAGGTAGAAGAGCAACAGCAATGATATTTTCTGCTGCCGCTTTTGCGCAAAAATTAGGGGGAGCACTAGCAGGGGCAACAATCGGCTGGTTACTTGCCTCACTGGGTTATGTTGCTAATCAAGTACAAACAGGTGCATCAGAGCATGGCATAGTGCTTTTGTTGACAATTATTCCTGCGCTTTTTGCTGCATTAGCTATTCCGCTCATCATGTTGTACTCATTAGACAATAAAACACTCAAAGATGTGCAAAAAGGCTTACACCAAAGAAAACACACAGCAGTAAAACAGGATAAAAATGAGGCTATGCATAATGGGTAATAGGGTTAATACAGAGAAAAAGTCACGTGTAAATGTTGAACTAGATTGCCCGATAAAAATGCCAAAAGCGAGTGGTTTTTTGTGGAATAAAAAGATGGTTGTACAAGTGAATTGTCGTGGATATGTTAATTCACAGTATATGCAACCAGAGCCGAGAAAATATTCTTATGCGCCTAATATCGAAGAAAAAACCTTTATTCAACCAGAGCATAACTACTTTACTCATCATCCAGCTAGATTTTTTTATATTAAAGATGAAGATCTAAAACATTGCTTCTCGGTACCTTATGAACCAATGAGGGTAACATTAGACAAATTTAGCTTTGTTCAAACTAGCAGCGAAATTTATTGGTTAATAGAGCACCTTGATCTGAGCATAAAAATAGCTATAAGTTTGAGCAAGCACGACATTGTTGAACGCTGGTCATTGTCAGTAAAAAACTTGAGAAGGAACGGAGGGAAGCGGAATATAAGTATCTATCCTTATTTTACTGTTGGTTATATGTCATGGATGAATCAATCAGCGAGATTTGATGAAGAACTTAACGGTATTGTCGCTAGTGCAGTGACACCTTATCAAAAAGTTGCTCAGTATTTTAAGAATAAAGAGTTAAAAGATAAAACCTATTTTCTAGCAGATAAAAAACCGATTGCTTGGCACACTAATCAATTTACTTTTGAAGGCGAAGGAGGGCTTTATGCCCCTGATGCGTTAAAAGGATTAACTCTGTCTAATGACGATGCTAGATACGAAACCCCAGTGGCTGTTGTTCAATATAGAGAATCATTAGCTGAGCATGAAAGTACGACTTTTCAGTTTTTATTTGGTCCAGCAAAAGATGAATTAGAAATTTCTACTATAAGTAAACGCTATTTTGGAGAAACAAAACAGGAAAAAGCACAAAAAGATTACGATGATTATATTGCACAAGGAAAAGCTTGCTTAAAAATAAACACAGAGGATACTGAGTTTGATGATTTCATCAATCATTGGTTACCCAGACAAATGTTTTATCATGGTGATGTAAATCGGTTAAGTACAGATCCACAAACACGTAACTATGTTCAAGATAATATGGGCATGTGCTATATCAATCCTAATGTTGCGCGTGATGCTTTAATTTTAGCGTTGTCACAACAACTATTGAGTGGTGCTTTGCCTGACGGTATTTTGTTACATGAGCAAGCCGAACTTAAATATATTAATCAAATTCCCCATGCTGATCATTGTGTTTGGTTACCTATTTGCTTGGCAGTGTATTTAAATGAAACTGGCGATGTAGATTTGCTTTCAGCCAAGATTCCATTTGCCGACTCTGATAAAAGTAAAACTTTCAGTGAACATATAATGCTTGCGTTAGATTGGTTATTAAAGGCAACAGATCATCGGGGCTTAAGCTTAATTGAGCAGGGTGATTGGTGCGATCCAATGAACATGGTTGGTTACAAAGGTAAGGGGGTTTCAAGTTGGCTTTCACTTGCTACTGCTTGTGCGCTGAATACATGGTGTGATTTATGCGAAGAATATGCCATTAACATAAGTATGAAAAAGTGTGCTGATTATCGATTAGCCGCATTAACTATGAATAAAGCAGTTAATTTGTATTTTTGGGCTGACAACTGGTTTGCTCGAGGTATAACAGATGAAAATCGTATTTTTGGAACAGCTAAAGATAATGAAGGCCAAATATATTTAAATCCGCAAAGCTGGGCAATGTTAAGTGGTGCTGCATCGCCAGAGCAACAGCAATTGATGATAAAAGCTATTACTGAACAATTAATGACGCCTTATGGTGTCATGATGTTAGCACCAAGCTACACCAGCATGGTTGAAGACATCGGTCGAATCACACAAAAGCACCCTGGCGTTTCAGAAAATGGTTCTGTTTATAATCATGCTGCCATTTTTTATGCTTACAGTTTATATCAAGTTAATGAAAATGATTTGGCTTTTGATGTGCTTAAAAAAATAATACCTTCCTTAGAGAATGCTGATAAAAGTGGTCAATTAGCAGTATTTGTTCCTAATTATTATCGTGGTGCTTATTATCAATATCCAAAACAAGCAGGGCGATCAAGTCAGCTATTTAATACGGGTACATTGGCTTGGTTATATCGTTGTTTAGTAGAAGAATTGTGTGGTTTAAAAGGAGGGAATGGTGTTTTGTATGTTGCTCCTAAATTACCTAGTTGTTTAAACCGTATATCTGGGCAACGATTATTTCGTGGAGCGAAACTGGTATATGTTATTGAAAAATCTATTCAAATCGATAAATTGGAAACTTATTTGGATGGTGAGTTGAGGCCAGATAACCAATTAACTAATCTCGAAATAGATAAAACGTATCAAGTACATATTCTGGTGCCTTCCAATGACTAAGTTTGTTAATGATAAACAACACAATACAGCAACACTTTCACTTTATGTTGTGATGGGGGTTAGTGGCTCAGGTAAATCAGTTATTGGTGAAAAACTTGCCCAATATCTTTGTAATAAAATGGAGGTTGAATTTATTGATGCAGACGATTTTCATTCCCCACAAGCTAAGCAGCGAATGGCTGCTAATCTTCCCCTTGATGATGCCATGAGAAAACCCTGGGTTAATGCGGTCAGGGACAAACTTGTAAAATTACAATCGGAAAATAAAAATGTGGTATTAGCATTCTCTGGTTTAAAACGTAAACACAGAAATTGCTTGCGCTCACTACAATTTGATACGCACTTTTATTATCTTCAGGCTGATATAAATATAATTAGATCGCGCATGCTAAACCGTAAAAATCATTTCTTTAAACCAGAACTACTAACAAGCCAATTTTTAACAATGGAAGAAGTTAATAATGATGAGGAACATACTACTAAAATTGATGTCAGTGGCTCATTAGATGAGGTTTATCGCCAAATTATCATGCATGTTCAGCAAACACTAAAAAGGGTCTAATATGAATAAAGTTATCGTGAATTTTTTAATTTTTACTTACAGTATTATGGCTATATTTTGTCATGTGGCTATTGCCCATGATGATAGTGAAAACCTACTCCTTGCACACAAAACACCAGCAGAAATTTTAGTAGATGGTATGGAAGATGAAACTGCTTGGGCATTAGCATCATGGCAGCCTTTAGATTATTTAATGTCGGGAAGCCAACCAACAGCGGACGATTTTAGTGGCAGATTTAAAGTGCTATGGGATGCAAAGCAGCTTTATTTGTTGGTTGAAGTTGTCGATGACATATTAATTGATCAACATGCTGATCCGTTACACTTTTATTGGGATGATGATTGCTTAGAAATATTTATCGATGAAGACGGTTCAGGTGGTAACCATCAATTTAATTTTAATGCCTTTGCTTATCATATAGCGCTAGATAACCAAGTAGTTGATATTGGCCCTAATAATAGCGATGGTTCAACAAATTTTGTTTTGTTAAATGAACATCTTAATAGTGTTTGGCGACGAAGTAAAAGTAAGCCCTATAAAATTGTTTGGGAGGTAGCGCTTCGTGTTTTTGATGATACTTTTACATTATCTTCAAATAAAAATAATCAGCAACCAGTAACCTTAACTTTTGGTAAAACGCTAGGTTTTATGTTGGCTTATTGTGATAACGATGGTTCAAAAGAAAGAGAAAGCTTTATGGGATCAACAGATATTAAGCCTGTTAATGGTGATAAAAATTTAGGTTATATCACCGCCGATGTTTTTAAAAAATTGAAATTAATTCAATAGAACAGGTTATTTTACAAAATCTTATAATGATAAATGATAGAAGCAGACTTATGATGATAAAAACAAAAAAGATATTAAAAGCAATTAACTTCACCTTTTTAGCTATGTTAGCTATGTTAGCTATGTTAGTTACGGCGTGTCAAAATGACTCAGCACATACAGTACAAACAGTACAAACAGTACAAAAAGTACAAAAAGTACAAACCAACAAAACACCAAGTAATCGTCTAGCCTCAGTTGAAACAGATGTTACCCGTTTATTGAATGAGATGACGTTAGCCGAGAAAGTATCGCTTACGCACGCGAGTGGTAAGTTTCATGTTAATGCGATAGAACGTCTTAATATACCAGAAATGTGGCTTTCTGATGGTCCTCATGGTGTTCGCCATCAAATACAAAAGCACAGTTGGGCATCGGCTGGTTGGACTGATGATTACGCGACTTATTTACCACATCTTACGTCAGTTGCCGCAAGTTGGGATGTTGAAATAGCTCGATTACATGGTCAAGTATTAGGTGCAGAAGCACGAGACAGGAAAAAAGATTTTATTTTAGGCCCAGGTGTAAACTTAGCAAGATTACCACTTTATGGCCGAAACTTTGAATACATGGGCGAGGATCCAATATTAGCGGCTAAATTGGTTGTTCCACAAATAAAAGCAATTCAAGAAAATGATGTCGCAGCTACTGTTAAGCATTATGCGTTGAATACCCAAGAGTTAAATAGAACAGGTGTTAATGCAAAACCAACTGAACGTACTTTGAGAGAAGTGTACTTACCTGCATTTGAAGCTGCTGTTAAAGAAGCTGGCGTGTTAGGTATGATGGGCTCGTATAACCAATATTTTGGTACTAATGCGAATCAAAGTAAGCATTTAGTGATGGATATTTTGAAAGAAGAATGGGGATATCAGGGCGTTTTACTTACCGATTGGAATGTTGACATTAATACCTTTGATGCGGCTATGCATGGTCTTGATCTTGAAATGGGAACTGATGTTGCAGACTATCAAGATTATTTCTTTGCTAAGCCGTTACTGACAATGGTGCAAGAGGGCAAAATTCCTGAATCGATAGTTGATGATAAAGTTCGACGATTATTGAGGGTGCAACATACTATTGGTATGTACGATAATAGTCGAAAACGCGGTAGTAGAAATACTAAAGCTCATCAAGCTGCAGCACGAAAAATAGCGACGGAAGGCGTTGTTTTACTTAAAAACAAACGTGTTGAATCAACGCCAGTATTGCCTTTAGATAGCACTAAAATAACGAACATATTAGTACTTGGCCCTAATGCTGATAAAAAACATGGTACGGGTGGTGGTTCATCTGAAGTTAAATCTTTGTATGAAGTGACTCCATTAGCAGGACTAAAAGCTGCATTTGGACATAATGTTCATATTAACGTTATGAGAGCAAAGAGTAGTGAGTTATCTCCAATAGCTAGTGATTATGTTGCTAGCCGACATTGGACAGGCACACCTGCGTGGAATATTTCTTATTACGCGGAACAAGCACGAAAAACAATAATTGAAGAATCTTGGATTGTTGATTCACAGTTTAAGTCGAAGAAAAAATCTTCCCTTCAGCATATTATTATGTCAGCTAACATTAAACCATTAGCGACGGGTATTCATCATTTACAGGTTGAAGTACAGGGCAATTTTAATTTAAAAATAAACAATGAAGTTGTTATTGCCTATCAAGAAGGAATAAGCGATTCAGCCGTGTTGAATTATGATGTCAACCTAAAAGAAGGTGAAGAGTATACTTTTGAGATTCAATATGATGGACAAGAATATTTCACATTAGGTTGGAATGCCCCAGGCGAGTTATTTGCAAGTGAAGCAGACTATTTAACGGCAGCAAAAAAAGCAGATGCAGTTATCTACTTTGGTGGCTTGAGTCATGCCGACGATAGAGAATCAATTGATCGCGCTGACATGAAATTACCCAACTCACAAGATGAAATTATCACAAAATTGCTCAAAGTTAACCCTAAAACCATTGTTTTCTTAGTGGCTGGTTCTGCTGTTGAAATGCCATGGGTTGAAAAGGCTAATGCGATTGTTTGGGGGTGGTATGGCGGTATGGAAGCAGGTCATGCATTTGCTGATATATTAACAGGAAAAGTTAATCCAAGTGGTAAAATGCCTATAACCTTACCTGCTCGTCTTGAAGATACAGCCCCTATTGTTCTAAATGATTATAACGCACAAGAGAGTTTATATAAGGAAGGGGTTTTTATTGGTTATCGTTGGTTTGAACAACAGAAAATTAAACCATTATTTAGCTTTGGTCACGGACTGTCTTTTACGCAGTTTGACATCAGCAATATTAAACTATCGAAAAACACTGTTGCGAATAATGACAACATTGTCGTTACTGCAACGGTTAAAAATACGGGGTTAATTGCTGGTGCAGAAGTGGTACAGCTTTACCTACGTGATATAAAATCCAGCGTTCTTCGTCCAACTAAAGAGTTAAAAGGTTTTACCAAAGTTATGTTACAACCTCAAGAAACACAAACTGTTAGTTTTAAGTTAACCATGCGCGATTTGTCTTTTTGGGATGAAAACACACAAGATTGGCTGGCAGAGGCTGGAGAATTTGAAGTGTTACTTGGTAATTCATTAGACAATATTAGCCAACAAGCAAAATTTACACTGCAATAATAGCTATCAAGTTAGCATTACACGCGCTATTACTTGTCAAAAAAATATAATGCTTGTGTACTATTGTTGAGTACATTAACGTAAGCATGTAATGAATTTTGGCTAGGACATAAGTGTGTTAAATAAAAAAGCAGAGAACACTGTATTTAGGCGATATAATACGGCTGTTGTTGTTGCCTTTATTGTTATTGTGTTTGTTGCGCTTACTGCGGCATCACTTCGTTATTATAGTGAATTGTCGGAGCATAAGTTACGGGGATTAAAACAGTTAACGGCACAAGCTAATCAATTAAATTCAATGCTAGTACAAAGTGAGCAAGCACTTACTGGTATTCAAGAGTTTGCTCAATACAATCTTAAATACCCAGATGAACTACATGCGAAAATACCGCCTTTAAGACAAGATGGTTCATTATTTTTTCTGGATAAGCCTATCCGTAGCTCCTTAGAAGAAAACAAGCGTATCAGTGGAAATATTACTGGCTTTGGTCAAATAGATAAATTTTTCTTAGAAAAGAAGCAAGAAATAGCTATGGCAAATGCATTAACGCCAGCTTTTGTTGCAGCGCAAAAAATAATTGCAGAAGCAAACTGGTTTTACTACATTTCTGTTGAACAATTTGTCAATATTTACCCGTGGATTGGCCGTGATAGTTGGCGATTTAGTGATAGGATGCTTACCAATGTTCACGCTAAAAAAATACAAGCACTTGGAGTGGAAAATAATAAAGTTGTATGGTCATCTCCTTATATTGATGCTGCGGGTACGGGCATAAACTTCTCTTTAGGTATTGGTGTTTACCGTAATACCGATATGTTAGGTGCGGTTATTATTGATGTTAGTTTAGCCCGATTACAGAAAAGTTTACCCGAGTTAACCTCAGCAGACCAACGTTTAGTTTTACTTAATCAAAGGAATGATATTTTAATTTTTAAACAAAAAGGTGAGGCGCCTTTAAGTTATCGAACCTCATGGCAGAAGTTGTTGCCTGAAGCGTTACATGAGTTAAATCCAAGCAATTTAGCTCAATTAGCTGACTCATCGCAGATTGGTGATTGGTTAGTTGAAAAGCACACGTTACCCATCAATGGTTGGACTCTGTTAAAATACCAACCCTACTCAAGTTTTATTTCCCCGCTACGCAACCATTTTATTTATATGTTTACCATTTTGTTAATTGGTTTATTTGCTTTTTTAATGTTAGTAAATGCCATGACAAAGCGTAGTTTTATTAAACCAACACACGATTTTATTAGTCATATAGAGTATTGCGCTCAAGGTGATCCTGGTAAAGTGAAGGCTACAGCTGATTGGCTACATTGGTTTACTCTAGTTGAAGATATTTTTACTCAAAATAGAAGCTTACTTTTACAATTAAAAGAACAAAATGAAGTGCTAGATAGTAGAGTACTAGAAAAAACTAAAGCATTACTAGAAAGTAGTATAAAACATCAACGTGATTATGTTTTGTTACGTTCTGTGATGAATGCTATCCCTGAATTAATTATTTTTAATGCTCCTAGTGGAGATTTAATGGGGTGTAATCAGGCTTTTGAGCAATTAAGTGGTCGATTAGAAAGTCAAATGTTAGGTTGTCAAGCACGAGAATTTATGCCTGAAGAATTAGCCGTTGAAATTGATTGTTTGAATAAAAGTAATCACTCAGAATACCCGCAACAGGCGTTGATTGAAACAAGTGATAGAAGCTACCAAGGTTATTGTAATCAATTTACCAATGCTCAGAATGAAGTGTTAGGCACTATCACTATTTTACAAGATGTAACAGCACAACAAGCGACACAGTTAGCATTAAAGAATGCTAAAAACCAAGCTGAAAATGCTAACCAAGTAAAAACACAGTTTTTGGCTAATATGAGCCATGAGATCAGAACACCTATTAATGCAATACAAGGCATGATGAGTTTATTAACCCGAACATTATTAGATTCACGGCAACAGCACTATTTAGCTAATGCGCAAACAGCGGCTTTTTCTTTATTACATCTTATTGACGAATTGCTTGATTTATCAAAAATTGAAGCAGGTAAAATGCATATAGCCAGAGAAGTGGTTGATTTACCAGTGGTTATTGATAAAGCGCTCAAGCTGAATGCGGCTAACATTCATGTAAAAAATCTCATGATGCGCGTAGAATTGTCTGTCAATGTGCCTCGTTATCTTATGAGTGATGAAATGCGGTTAGTACAAGTTATATCGAATTTATTGAATAATGCAATTAAGTTTACAGACCAAGGTGAAGTTGCCTTGTCTATTGAGATTGTCACTTCAAACAATACGGATGCATTAGTACACTTTAAAATGAAAGATACAGGTATTGGTATCGCTAAAGAGAATCAAGCTCATTTATTTGATGCTTTTTCTCAGGCAGATATTTCAATGACAAGGAAGTATGGTGGCTCAGGTTTGGGTTTATCTATTTGTCAGCAAATAGTGAAATTACTTGGAGGGGAAATTAGCCTACAAAGTGATTTAGGAAAGGGGTGTGAGTTTAACTTTATGCTGCCTTTTTCTATACCAAGTAAAGAAATTATCAAACAATCAGGGGGACTTTACCATTTAGATACTGAAATATTACCCATTAATTTATGTAGTGTTAGGCAGGTATTGTCTAAGAGTTGTATTGAAACAATAGCACACTTGTCCTGGACATATCGTTCATTTAATGGCTTGGACGAGCTAAATGAATTTAATGAAGTGATGTTAAGTAGTGATAGTTTAAATAAAAAGCTCGTTTCTAAAAATCAAAAAAGCCTTAAAAATGTTTTACTAGTTAGTGAAGATGTTTTTTCTCAAGGTACAGTGAATATTGATTTGTTGAAAAAAATAGATTTAATCGCATTTTGTCAATCAGTAATGTGCGAGTTGAGTAGTAAAATATGCAAACAACTTGAGACAATGAAAATGCCTTATATTTTACTTGATACCCCACTATATCGTTATTCATTAGATAAAATAGCCGAATCAGTAAGACACCTTTTACAAGACAAAGCAGAAGGTAAAGGCAGCTTAGCTTTGAGTACATCTACTCAATCATTGAATTATTTACCATTAAAATCAGGTGAAAATGAGGATAATAGAAGTGATTTAGCCAATGTGAACGTGTTATTAGTTGAAGATAACTTAGTAAATCAATTGGTTGCTAAAGAATTACTCTTGAGTATGAAAGCTAATGTCACTATTGCGGATAATGGTCAAAAGGCGTTAGAGGCACTTGAAAAAAAGTTATTTGATGTGGTGTTAATGGATATTCAAATGCCAGTAATGGATGGGCTAACTGCAACACAAGAAATAAGAAAAAATAAAAAATATCAAAATCTTCCTATCATCGCTATGACCGCTCATGCGCGGGTAGAAGATCAGCAACTTAGTTTATCAGCAGGGATGAACTTACATATTGCTAAACCGATCACCCCAAAATTACTTTTGATGAGCATTTTACAAGCGATAGAACATGCGGCTATCTAGTTTGTTTTAATATGAGACTAAAATTAACTCAGTGCTTTACTAAAAAGCCGTTCCAATTTATTCACTGTTTTTTGAATGTTATTTACATCGGTAGGGGCAATAAAAATAGTGTCATCACCTGCTATAGTACCGAGTACACCATCACTTTTACTTAAGCTATCGAGTAAACGGGCAATTAATTGCGCCGCACCTGGACTTGTTTGAATGATGATCATAATGCCATTGTGTTCAATTTCTAACACTAATTGTTTTAATGGGCTTTGTGCTGTGGGTACACCCAGTTCAGCTGGTAAACAATATACCATTTCTTGACGAGCATTACGGGTGCGAACCGCACCAAACTTACTCAGCATGCGTGATATTTTAGATTGACTAATATTATCAAAACCTTGCGTTTTCAACGCTTCAACAATCTCACCTTGAGAGCCAAATTGTTCCTGTTTTAATAAATCTTTAAATGCCTGTATAAGTGCTTCTTGTTTTTGTTGGGGATTCATTGTGTGATATCAAAACCTTTCTTAAAGGGCGCATTATTTCAAACGCTATAATACTAAAGTTGAGTTTTTTCAGCTGAGCATTATACGTTATCATATAAACAAATATACGCTATAAATGATTTTTAATTGTTTTTTTGTTGTCTATGCTATATCTTTTGCGCAGCAAATTTTTACGTATTTACTCAAATTTTTTTGTTAAAATGAATCAAAGGTTAATTTGACCTTAGTTTACCCCTATTAAATATCGGAGAGAACACATGAAAGTAGCAGTTTTAGGCGCAGCAGGCGGCATTGGACAAGCATTATCTTTACTATTAAAAACTCAATTACCAGCAGGGTCTGAGTTATCGCTTTATGATGTTGCTCCAGTTGTTCCAGGTGTGGCAGTAGATTTATCTCATATCCCTACGGATGTAAAAGTTGCTGGTTTTGGTCGTGATGATTTAAATGGTGCTTTAGCTGGTGCTGATATTGTATTAATTCCAGCGGGTATGCCACGTAAACCAGGTATGGACCGTGCTGACTTATTCAATGTAAATGCGGGTATTATCAAAGTATTAGCTGAAGGCATTGTTGCAGCTTGTCCTAAAGCATTAGTTGGTATTATCACTAACCCTGTAAACGGCACTGTACCAATTGTTGCTGAAGTATTCAAAAAAGCAGGTACATATGATGCTAATCGTGTTTTTGGTATTACAACGTTAGATGTTATTCGCTCAGAAGCTTTTGTTGCAGAACTAAAAGGCTTAGATGTTGCTTCAGTAAAAGTTCCCGTTATTGGTGGTCACTCTGGTACAACTATTCTTCCATTACTTTCTCAAGTTGAAGGTGTAAGCTTTACAGATGAAGAAGTTGCTGCCTTAACACCGCGCATTCAAAATGCAGGTACTGAAGTGGTTGAAGCAAAAGCTGGTGGCGGATCTGCTACTTTATCTATGGGGGCAGCCGCAGCACGTTTTTGTATGTCTTTAGTTAAAGGTTTACAAGGCGAAGACGTTGTGGATTATGCTTATGTTGCGGTAGACAACGGCGATGCACCTTATTTTTCTCATCCAGTTCGTTTAGGTGTGAATGGCGTAATTGAAATTTTACCTTACGGTGAGTTAAGTGCTTTTGAACAAAAAGCTAAAGATGATATGTTAGCTACGCTGAAAAAAGATATCCAAGAAGGTATCGATTTTATGGCGTAAAGCCAAAGGTAAAAGGGACCTTAATCGCATGATTAAAGTCCCCACTACTGTCTGTCTATAATAGAGCGACAGTTTTTTGATAACTTGTCGCTTTTTTATTAATCTAACTTGCTTTATTTAACTCCTTTCGAAATTAAAAAGTCTGTATATTCTTTATCTGTTCGCATAATGTGATTAGTTAACCAACGTTTAAGAAATAAAATTAAATCATCACTGATAGTACCTTGCGGATTGTCGATAAATTTATTTTTTAATTCGATAACTTGCGCAATTAAGTCATTGTGTTGTTTTTTATGTTCCTCAGCGTTGCTATAACCGTATTCAGCAAACATATTCTCTTCATAAGTAAAATGTTTTTGGGTATAAGTGGTTAAGCCAGTAAATATTTTTCCCAATAACTCATTTGAGCCACCTGTCAGTTTGGCATCATGAAGCGCATTGATCATATTAACTAGTTTCTTGTGTTGTTCATCAATACTTTTAATACCAACACTTAACTCATTTGACCATTCAATCAATGGCATATTGATTCCCCTATATTTTTAACTACTATTCACGTTAGTGGCAAATACAAGAATAAACAACCTAAATCATCGATTTTACTGTGCTAAATCAATTAAATTTTAACATTTGCTACATTTTCAGAATTATCTATTATCTACCCCAGGGATTGTCTGGTGTTGATGAGCGTTCACGTGTTTTTTTAGCCTTTTTTTGGCGAAGGCGCTCAGCGTCTTCAAAGCTCAATTCAGCTGGTTTTCCTGGCTTTTGATGTGTAGGTATAATGCGATCACGAGGAGGTAATTCAAACTGGCTATCATCAGCGCGCGGTAAACTTTTATATTGATATAAATAAAAACCTTCAACTTTATCTTTTGCCCACTCTGTTTTTTTTAAAAATTTAACACTTGAGTTAATACTTGGATTGGTTTTAAAACAGTTTAGGTTTAAGTAAGCAAAGAGAATTTCAAAACCGTAATGTTCAACTAGCTCCGTGAGCACTTGTTCTAATCCTACCCCATGTAATGGGTTATTTTCGTATATGTTATCTGAACTCATTAAGGTTGTCTCACTCGGGGTTTAATACAAATAAATATTATTGTAAAAAGGATTAGGACGCAAATTACGTTAATATTCAATGTTGGTTGGTACGCAATAAATTAAGCACTGCGATTAGCAGCAATATGCGCCAAGTCAGTTAGTGCTTGTTTATAGTCAGATTCGGGTAAAATAGATAAGGCATTAATGGCTTTGTCTGCTTCAATCTCTGCTCTTTTTTGGGTGTAATTTAAAGCACCTGTTTGCTTCATAGCCGAGAGAATTTCTTCTAAATTCTCCATACCATTTCCATGCTCTATTGCTTCCCTTATAAGCCGTTTTTGCGCATCAGTACCATGTTCCATAGTATAAAGTAAGGGTAATGTTGGCTTACCTTCAGATAAATCATCACCAACATTTTTACCCATTTCTTTCGCATCAGCAGTGTAGTCCATAATATCGTCAACTAATTGAAAAGCTGTACCTAAGTACTTACCATAATCGGCCATTGCTTGTTCCGTTGCTTTGTCTTGTTGAGTAATAACAGCAGCAAGGCGCGTGGCTGCTTCAAATAGCTTAGCAGTTTTGCAGTAAATTACTTTCATATAGCTTTCTTCGGTAGTATCAGGATCATTACAGTTCATTAGTTGTAATACCTCACCCTCAGCAACAATATTCGTGGCATCAGATAAAATATCCATAATGCGCATGTCACCTAACTTTGTCATCATTTGAAAAGAGCGTGTATAAAGGAAGTCTCCTACTAAAACGCTAGCGCTATTACCAAATAATGCATTGGCCGTTTTACGACCTCGACGCATATTAGATTCATCGACAACGTCATCATGTAATAAGGTTGCCGTGTGAATGAACTCAATAATTGCCGCTATAATACAATGTTCATCATTTAATGGACTTGAATTTGCTTGGTTTAACGCCCGTGCTGTCAATACTGTCAACATAGGGCGCATACGTTTTCCACCAGCATTAACAATATAAATGCCTAATTGATTGATTAAAGCGACATCTGAATGTAATTGTTCATAAATAAGGTTGTTTACCTTAGTCATGTCATGTTGAGATAGTGCTTGAATTGCTTTTATATCCACAGTACTTAATTTCCATTTGGGCTAGGAGGTTTTTTATACTATAACCACCTTTTCGATCAGTTTTATAGGTAAATTCTACACTATATTGGCTGACAATAAAGCCGCAAAGACGGTTTCCAATTAGTTTGTTTTGTATTTCCCCTTTATTTCATTGAATGAACGAAAAACTTTATAAATGATTACTTTTATACTTGCCCTGTTCGGTTTCTTAGCGTAGAATTCGCGCCCTATATTTTTAAATTTAGCGTCATTTAACTTAACTAAGAGATGACGCAGTACGGAGTAGCTATGTACGCGGTATTCCAAAGCGGTGGTAAACAGCATCGTGTAACCGAAGGGCAAACAGTTCGCCTAGAAAAACTTGAACTTGAAGTAGGCGCAGCAGTAGAATTTGATAACGTTTTAATGATCGCCGATGGTGAAAACATCAACGTAGGCGCGCCTTACGTTGCAGGTGGTAAAGTAGTGGCTGAGGTTGTTAACCAAGGTCGTGCTGATAAAGTTACTATTGTAAAATTCAAACGTCGTAAGCATTCACGCAAACAAGCGGGCCATCGTCAATGGTTCACTGAAGTGAAGATTACTGGTATTAACGGCTAATTAGGAGCATTTTAACATGGCACATAAGAAAGCTGCAGGTAGTACACGAAATGGTCGTGATTCAGAAGCTAAACGTTTAGGTGTTAAACGTTTTGGTGGTGAATCAGTGTTAGCGGGTAACATCATTGTTCGTCAACGTGGAACTCGTTTTCATGCAGGAAACAATATGGGTATCGGTAAAGACCACACTTTATTCGCATTAGCTGACGGTAAAGTTCAGTTTGATGTTAAAGGTCCAAAAAATCGTAAATTTGTTAGCATTATTGCTGACTAATTTAGAGTCGATTAATAAAAACCTCGCATCATGCGAGGTTTTTTTTTGGTTTGAAAAACAGAGTTGAAATCATTTTTACCGATACTTGTTTATAATATTGGTTGAAAGTATTCGCGGAATATTTATACAAAATGGTTTATACTAACAAGTATATAAACCATGAGAATTTAGGGTTGTTTAAAGCACCATGAAATTTGTTGATGAAGTTGAAATCAGAGTTGAAGCTGGCGACGGCGGTAACGGCTGTGTCAGTTTTCGTAAAGAAAAATATATTGAGTTTGGCGGCCCTAACGGTGGTGATGGTGGTGATGGTGGTGATGTGTACCTTGTTGCACATGAAAGCCTTAACACACTGATTGATTATCGTTTTGAACGTTTCCATCGTGCTAAACGCGGTCAAAACGGACAAAGTCGTGACTGTACAGGTAAAAGTAGTGAAGAATTGGTGTTGAAAGTACCTGTTGGTACTCGTGTTACTGATATTGACACAGGTGAGCTATTAGGTGATTTAACCCATGTAGACCAAAAATTATTGGTAGCTAAAGGTGGCTGGCACGGTTTAGGTAATACACGTTTTAAAAGCAGTACAAACCGCGCACCTAGACAAAGAACCGATGGTACCCCAGGTGAAATACGTAATCTTAAATTAGAGTTACTCTTATTGGCTGATGTTGGTTTATTAGGCTTGCCTAATGCGGGTAAATCAACCTTAATTCGTAGCGTATCGGCAGCAAAACCTAAGGTAGCCGATTACCCTTTCACAACCTTAGTGCCAAACTTGGGGGTAGTACGTTTAGATACACAACGTAGTTTTGTTATCGCTGATATTCCAGGTATCATTGAAGGTGCCGCTGATGGTGCTGGTTTAGGCACACAATTTTTAAAACACCTTGAGCGTTGTCGTATTCTTCTGCATATTATTGATATTATGCCAGCAGATGGATCGGATCCACTTGAAAACGCTAAAACTATTATTAGTGAGCTAGAGCAGCATAATGAAAAACTTGCAGGTAAGCCACGTTGGATTGTATTTAATAAACTTGATTTAATGTTCGAAGATGAAGCTAAAGAATTAACTGATACTATTTTAGCTGGGCTTGATTGGCAAGGTGAAGTGCATAGTATTTCAGCGTTCAATAAAATAGGCACAGAAGAATTATGCCAAAGAGTTATGACTTTCATCGAAGAATTACCACCAGAAGAAGAGGAAGTTGTTGATGGTAAAAATGTTGAATTTAAGTGGGATACTTACCATGAAGATGCGATAGCATCTGATGGCTTAGGTGATGACCTTGATGACGATGATTGGAATGAAGACGATTATGATGTAGAAGTCGAGTATCGTCAATAGTTTGAACTGTTAATTCTATCTTATAAAAAGACTCTTGGTTGATTATCATGAGTCTTTTTTTGTGAGCAGCGCTGTAGAGTGCTTTATAATTGTATGCTGTATAATATTTTATTTAAGCTATTCGCATAATATCGTTTGGTCTAATTAAAATATATGAGACAATTCAGATCGCAATAACATACCAATGGTTCATTATGAAACTTTTAGTTCGCAACCTTTCTCGTACAACAACAGAGCAAGAAATTCGTATCTTATTTTCTACTCATGGCACTGTCACTGAATGTAATTTAGTGCTCGATCAAGAAACAGGTAAATCAAAGGGCTTTGCTTTTGTTGAAATGCCAGACGAAGCTGAAGCAAAATTAGCAATGTCTAGCCTGCATGAAACAAGAGTTGCTAAAAATAAGATTCGAGTAAAAATTGCTCAGTAATTAGAGTGTTTGAGCTAATTTTATTGATTAGATTATAGTGTTTTTGTCTTGATGTGACCTGAATGTATACTATCGCTTATGTATTCTGCTAACACTTTATCGATTGTATCGACACCAGAGTAATGATTGATTATCATGACTCTTTTTTATAGCTCGATAAACTCTTAGGAACACCATGACCATTCTCTCTATGATAGTTGCTACAGCTGACAACAATATTATTGGTAAAGATAATGACATGCCATGGCATTTACCCGCTGATTTAGCCTATTTTAAAAAGGTAACTTTAGGTAAGCCTGTTATTATGGGTAGAAAAACCTATGAGTCGATTGGTAGAGCATTACCTGGACGAAGAAATATTGTTATTTCTCGTGATGAAAATTATATTCCTCAAGGTAAAGGTTCAGAAGATGTTGATGTCGTTACCTCCGTTGCAGAAGCCTTAGCTTTAATTGAACATTTTAATAGCCGTAAGAGTGCTGAAGAAAAGATAGATGAAATTATGGTTATTGGGGGAGGAGCTATTTATAAGCACTGTTTACCTAATGCTGATCGTTTATATGTTACTCATATTAAAGCTGATATTGATGGTGATACTCAATTTCCTCATTATGATGATGGCAGTTGGCAAAAGGTGAGTAGTGAACTACGAATAAGCGATGAAACAAATATCTATGATTTAGATTTTTGTGTTTATCAACGAGTGACAACTGGTGAGTATTAAATGTGCTCTAATGCTTTATTTGATTCTTCAAAATATACACGTAATTCATTTGCTTTAATTTTACTTGTGTTTGGTATTGGCTCTGCCTTGTATGTAAATTTTTACGTTAAACCGACGATAGTAGGTACTGCCTATCATTATGGGCTTTGGTCTTTATTACCTGCGTTTATCACCATTTTATTGTCTTGGTTAACCAGAGAGCCACTAACTGCACTTTTAAGTGGTATTGCGATAGGTGCGTTTATGATGGGTCAATATGATCTTACTGATCAAATATTAATACCCTCTATGGCGCAAGTAGGTACTGCCGGCTTATTACTTTTGTATTTGTGGTTATTGGGTGGTTTGCTCGGTATTTGGTCAAAAACAGGGGCAGCACAAGCTTTTGCTGACTATATGACGCAACATTTTGTGCGTGGCCAGCGGTCAGCTAAGTTAGTAACTTGGTTTTTGGGAGTGCTGTTTTTTCAAGGTGGTACTATGAGTACTGTGCTTGTGGGTACAACAGTGCGTCCTTTAGCTGATAAAGCTAAAATTAGCCATGAAGAAATGAGTTATATTGTTGATTCTACCGCCTCGCCCATTGCTGTTGTTATTGCCTTTAATGCATGGCCAGCGTATGTGCAAGCCTTGATATATGTGCCAGGCGTTGCTTTTTTAGCGACGGAGGCGGATCGTATCGCCTTTTTCTTCTCTGCCATTCCTTTTAGTTTTTACGGTATTTTTGCTGTTATAGGTACTTTGCTGCTTAGCTTAAATATTACCCCCTTTTCTGGAAAACGCATTCGCGCAGCCCACCACAGAGCGGCGACAACTGGGGAGTTAGATGCGCCTAATGCCAAGCCATTAAGTGCAAAAGAACTACAGGTTTGTAATGTTCCAAAAGGTTATAAAGCGCATGTACTTGAATTTATCTTACCATTAATCGCCTTGATTACTACTGCAGTGCTAACCTTTGTTTTCTATGGTTCACCTAAAATAAATTGGGCATTTGGTGTGGCATTACTACTCAGTGCATTTATCGCATTAGGGAAGGGAATGTCGCTAAGTAATATTATTGATGGTTTTGGTAATGGCTTAAAAGGCGTAGTACTCGCATCCGTTATTTTAATGTTAGCTGTAACGATAGGGGCTATTAGTAAACAAATTGGTGGTGGTGTGTATTTAGTTTCACTGCTTTCTACCCAAGTGCCTTATTGGCTATTACCTGTTATTTTACAAATGATGGCAATGATTATAGCCTTTTCAACAGGGACAAGTTGGGGAACTTTCGCTATTGCATTTCCTTTGTCTATGCCGCTTGCTTGGGCTATTGCACAAAGTACTGGAATTGATAATCCTGAATTATTTATGATGATATGTTTTGCGACTGTATTAAACGGCAGTGTCTATGGCGATCAGTGTTCGCCAATTTCAGATACCACTATTTTAAGTTCAATGACTACAGGCTGCGATATGATGGATCATGTAAAATCGCAAATAGTTCCTGCAACTTATGCCGCTGTATTAGCAGCATTATTATGGACCTTAACAGTCGTTATTTTTGTTTGATCTAAAAGAAAAGTATTTAGCTTCGCTAGCGGTGCATTACAAGTTTATTAATAATAATATATATGGTACCAAACAGAATTTAGCTCAATATAACAATTACTTGTAGTTAAGTATAGCGGGTGAGGCTACTTGAAAAAGTAAACCTCATCACATAAACGAATGTAGTAGTAAATTATTTTTTATTCGTTCGGTATTTCTCCGTACTAGCGTTTTTTTCGTTTCTGCACTACTGTGCCAGCTAGGCCTAAACCAAGTAATAATAAAGTAGTAGGTTCAGGAACTTTGGTAGACGTAGAAGCTGCTACTCTGGCATTAGCCACTATATAGCCGTCATCACCTGATACATAATTGCTTAAAGTATCACCAAAAACCCAATTAACGCCATAGGCAATATTAGTAACTAGCTCTCTAGGGGCTCCTGTACCAAGTCCCGTCCAACCAGTAGTTAATTCAGCTATGGTTGGTGGTGCTATTTTAAAACTAGCTAAATCGGCAAAGGTTAAACCAATACCCGCACCAAAACCAATATCGGGCAACCAAGACATATCGCTATTTTCATATATTTTTACTACTTTGTTACTCAAATCAGCAAAAGATAAATCATAGCCATTATTATACAGTGATTGAAATGCTGCATTTGACGGCTCATTTGCCGCAACGGCAAAATTTCCAAAACCATCAGTTATCCAAAAATTTAGATAAGGAGCGACATAAGGACCACTTCCCGTTGTAAATCGACTACGATCATCTAAACGGTCAATATGTAGGTTGGTAATATCACCAAGTGTTGCACCATTAATATCATTAGAGCCAAGGCCTGCTTTCTCACTACTTTCGTCAATGATAAATTCAATACTGCCAACTGAATTAATAATAGTCGGTGTTTTACGAATATCATAAGAAATAAAGCCTGCGTAGCTTGGTGTTGTAAAAACGAAAATGCTTAATCCTGTTATTATCGTCAAAGCTACGGTTCGTAAGCGTCCTATACATGTAATTTTATTCATTAAAAACCTCATCTTGTAATTAATTATATTGAGCGCTAATGTTCACGCATGTTTCATACCATGTTTTGTTTTACTATTTAAAATCAGATGAATAGAGTTTTATTTGCAAACTAAAAATTTTTTAAGCGTGAGTATTGTAAAAAAAACAGACAGTTGTTGTACTTAGCGAAAGATAAAATTTATGAAAAATGTGTGAGTTAGCAATCTGAATTGGTATTACATACTTTAAAGCATAAACCGCTATTATGAAAAACAATAGCGGTTTTTAGTGCTTAAATTAGCATATCTTAAGTAGTAAGTTACAGGTTATGCAGTAACATAATCTAAAATACCTAGCGCGGCCTTTCTACCTTGATCGATAGCGGTAACCACAAGATCTGATCCCAGCACCATATCACCACCAGCAAAAATATTTTGTTTACTGGTTTGTAAGGCAAAATCACTGTTATCTACAGCAAGTACACGACCACGAGAATCAAGTTGAACACCTGCGTCTATCATCCATTGTGGCGGGCTTGGTAAGAAACCAAAGGCGATAACTACCGCGTCTGCTTCCATGACAAATTCACTACCTTCAATGGGTTCTGGATTACGGCGTCCATCAGCGTCTGGTGCGCCAAGTTGGGTTTTAACAAATTTAACCCCGATAGTATTGCCTTTATCATCAATAGCAATATCGAGTGGCTGTAGGTTAAAGGCAAAGTTAACGCCTTCTTCTTTTGCATTTTGCACTTCGCGCGGAGAACCTGGCATATTAGCTTCATCTCGACGGTAGGCACAGGTCACTTCAGTAGCACCTTGACGAATTGATGTACGCACGCAGTCCATTGCGGTATCACCACCACCAAGCACGACCACTTTCTTACCTTTAAAACTGACGTAAGGTTTTACTTGGTTAGATTGTTCCTTTGTAATTCCCATTACATTTTGAGTATTACCTATTAAAAAGTCTAGTGCGTTATAAACACCTGGTGCACTTTCATTTTCAAAGCCTCCACTCATGTCTTTATAGGTACCAAGCCCTAAGAATACCGCGTCAAATTCATTGCTGATTTCTTCAAAGCTGATATCAACGCCAACATTGGTATTTAAACGAAACTCAATACCCATATTTTCAAATATTTCACGACGCTTTTGAATAACACTTTTCTCTAGTTTAAACGACGGAATTCCGAACGTGAGTAAACCACCAATTTGGGCATGACGGTCAAATACTACTGCATCAGCTCCATTACGGGTTAATACATCGGCACAGGCTAAACCAGCAGGGCCAGCACCAATAACCGCAACACGTTTGCCTGTTTTAACTACTTCAGATAAATCAGGTTTCCAACCTTGAGCAAAGGCGGTATCGGTAATGTGTTTTTCAATATTACCGATGGTCACAGCACCAAATTCATCATTTAGGGTACACGCAGATTCACATAATCTGTCTTGTGGACATACGCGGCCACACATTTCAGGTAGACTATTGGTTTGATGACATAAGTCAGCCGCTTCAAAAATTTTACCTTCAGTTACTAGCTCCAACCATTGAGGAATATAATTATGCACGGGGCATTTCCATTCACAGTATGGATTACCGCAATCTAAACAACGATCTGCTTGGCCTGCACTTTGTTCATTACCCAAGGGTTGATAAATTTCAACAAAGTTAATTTTACGTTCATTGATTGGTTTTTTAGCTGGATCAATTCGTTTTACATCAATAAATTGATAAACATTTTTACTCATTGTACTTTTTCCTTATCAATTATTTATTGTGCTTGCACGCGTAATTCAGCACTTGAACGACTACGATGGCCTAGTAAAGTCTTAACATCGGTTGCCGTTGGTTTAATCAATTTAAATAGTGGTGCGAATTTATCAAAATCTTGTAAAATTTCCTGTGCGCGTAGGCTGCCTGTTTCTTCAAAATGATGATTGATTATGCCACGCAAATGTTCTTTATGAATGCTGAGCTCGTCAATAGCTAGCATTTCAATAGACTCAGGATTGATACGTATATCCAAATCGTCTTTTTCATCTAATACATAGGCAAAGCCACCTGTCATACCCGCGCCAAAGTTTACACCAATATCACCTAATATTGTGACAATACCACCTGTCATGTATTCACAGGCATGATCGCCAGTGCCTTCAACAACCGCATGACAGCCCGAATTACGTACAGCAAATCGTTCTCCTGCACGGCCACAAGCGTATAGTTTACCGCCAGTTGCCCCGTATAAACAGGTGTTACCCATAATCATTGTTTTATGGCTTTGGTATTCAACCCCTTTGGGTGGCATAACCGTTATTATTCCACCTGTCATGCCTTTGCCCACATAATCGTTGGCATCACCTGTAAGTTTAAGGTGTAGACCTCCTGCATTCCAAACACCAAAGCTTTGACCTGCTGTACCAGATAAATGGAAAGTAATAGGTGAAGCCGCCATCCCTTGATCACCATGTTGTCGCGCTATTTCACCTGATAAGGTTGCCCCAACAGAGCGATCGGTATTTTGTATAGAAAATCTGTATTCGCCTCCTTTGCTGTGTGCAACCGCCTCATGTGCGATAGCGACCATTTTCTGATTTAATTGTCCTTGATCAAACGGTTTGTTTGCTTCTGTTTGATGCAGTGCCGTATTATCACTAGCAACAACTGGGGCGATAATTGGTGATAAGTCTAATTTTTGTTGTTTGGCACTAATGCCTTCAATTTGTGTTAGTAAGTCTACTCTGCCAATAATGTCAGTTAAACTTTTAACGCCTAAACTCGCAAGAATCTCACGTACATCTTGAGCAATAAATTTAAAATAATTCATGACTTGGTCAGGTAAGCCTTTGAAAAATTGTTCGCGTAACACTTCGTCTTGTGTTGCTACACCCGTTGCACAATTATTTAAGTGACATATACGTAAAAATTTACAGCCTAATGCCACCATAGGTACAGTACCAAATCCGAAACTTTCTGCGCCTAATATGGCAGCCTTAACAATATCTATACCCGTTTTTAAGCCACCGTCTACTTGTAAACGTACTTTATGACGTAGACCATTAGTAACTAAGGCTTGATGTGCTTCAGCTAAGCCTAACTCCCAAGGACAACCAGCGTATTTTACAGACGTTAATGGGCTAGCTGCAGTACCTCCGTCATAACCTGAAATAGTAATAAAATCAGCATATGCTTTGGCAACACCTGCAGCAATGGTTCCCACACCAGGGCCAGAAACTAACTTCACAGAAATAACTGCTTTAGGGTTGACCTGTTTTAAGTCAAAAATAAGCTGTGCTAAATCTTCAATTGAATAAATATCATGGTGGGGAGGCGGTGAAATAAGCGTGACACCTGGTACTGAGTAACGTAATTTTGCAATTAATGGTGATACTTTATCACCAGGCAATTGTCCACCTTCACCTGGTTTTGCCCCTTGTGCTACTTTAATTTGTAATACATCAGCATTCACTAAATAGTGTGGCGTTACCCCAAAACGACCCGAAGCAATTTGTTTAATACGAGAGTTTTTAACAGTACCAAAGCGGCGTTCGTCTTCACCACCTTCGCCAGAATTTGAGCTACCACCTAAACGATTCATTGCAATGGCAAGTGCTTCATGAGCCTCGGGGCTTAACGCGCCAATTGACATAGCAGCAGAGTCAAAACGTTTAAACATTTCATTGCTACTTTCAACCTGCGAAAGCTCAATGGTTTCACAATCATCTTTTAATACTAATAAGTCTCGCAGCATTGCGATTGGGCGGTTATTTACTTCGTCAGCAAACTTACGGTAATCATCATAATTGCCGTTTTGTACGGCACGTTGTAAGTAGTTCACTACATTTGGGTTAAAGGCATGGTATTCTTCACCATGTACGTATTTAAGTAAGCCGCCATGAGACATTTTTTGATGAGGTAAAAACGCTTTACGAGCAAGATTAATATTGTCTTGTTCAATATCAGAAAAATCAGCGCCTTGAATGCGGCTTGGTAAATCACTAAAACATAATTTTATTATGTTGTCATTTAAACCAATAACTTCAAACAACCCCGCACAACGATAACTGGCTATGGTTGAAATTCCCATTTTAGACAGTATTTTTAACAACCCCTTGTTGATACCTTCACGATAGTTAACTACCGCATCACGAGCACTTAATTTAATTTGGCCTTGTTCAACCAATTGCTCAATGGTTTCAAAAGCTAAATAAGGGTAGATGGCGGTAGCCCCTAGCCCTAGTAATACGGCATATTGGTGTGAGTCGCGTACAGAAGCAGTTTCTACAATAATGTTTGAATCACAACGGAGTTGCTGATCAACTAAACGTTTTTGTACTGCACCAACCGCCATCGCAGCAGGAATCACTAATAATCCAGGATGAATCTGCCTATCAGAAAGTACCAGAATAACCGTACTTTTATTTTTGACTAAATCTTCGGCTTCATCACATAAACGGTTAATAGCAGCCTCTAACCCTTCGTCGCTATCATACGTTAAGGTTAATGTGTCTGAGCGATAATGAGCGGGGTCTAATTCACGTAACTGTTTTAAACCAGTGTACATTAATACAGGAGTAGAAAACAGCATGCGATCGGCATGCCCTGATGTCTCGTTAAATACGTTATGCTCACGACCAATACAGGTACCAAGCGACATAACATAACGTTCGCGTAATGGGTCAATAGGTGGGTTGGTCACTTGGGCAAATTGTTGGCGGAAATAATCATATAACACACGTGGTTTACTTGATAAAACGGCCATTGGGGTGTCATCACCCATTGAACCTGTCGCTTCTTGGCCGTTTTCTGCCAATGTTTTAATCACTTGATGAATTTCTTCATAACTGTAATTAAACATTTTATGGTATTGATTCATTTCAGTATCAGAGAATACGCGCACACCTATTTGATTGGCTTCTAGCTCGTCAAATGGTATTAAACGACGAACGTGTTTGTTGAGCCATTCACGGTAGGGATGACGACCTTTTAATTCATTATTGATATCGTTTGAGTTAAAAAGTTTGCCTGTGTAGGTATCAAGCGCAAGCATTTCGCCTGGACCCACACGACCTTTTTCAACAACTTCATCTTCACCGTAATCCCAAATACCTACTTCTGAAGCAAGGGTAATAAAGCCATTACGGGTGATTACATAACGGGCGGGACGTAAGCCATTTCTGTCTAAGTTGCAGGCAACGTGACGACCATTGGTCATTACCACACCCGCTGGGCCGTCCCAAGGCTCCATGTGCATGGAGTTAAATTCATAAAAGGCGCGTAATTCATCATCCATTAATGTGCTGTTTTGCCATGCAGGGGGCATTAATAAACGCATAGCGCGGTATAAATCCATACCACCTGCAAGAAAAAGTTCAAGCATATTGTCTAAAGAAGAGGAGTCAGACCCTGTTTGACCAACAAAAGGTGCGGCTTCTTGTAAATCTGGTAGCAGAGGGGATTTAAAACGATACGTGCGTGCACGTGACCATTGACGATTACCATTAATGGTATTAATTTCACCATTATGTGCCAAGTATCTAAAGGGTTGTGCTAAATACCATTGTGGCGATGTATTGGTTGAAAAACGTTGATGAAAAACACAAATAGCGCTTTGCATGCGAATATCAGCAAGATCTAAATAGAAATTAGGTAAATCTATCGGCATCATTAAGCCTTTATAGATAGTGACCAAACACGACAAGCTAGCAACATAAAATACATCGTCAGTGATGCGTTTTTCAGCACGACGACGTGCCATGTATAAGCGTCGCTCTAAATCACGATTTCGCCAACCTGGAGGTGCATCAACAAATACTTGCTCAATTGTTGGCATATTATTGATAGCTGCATTACCTAATACCGAGGTGTCGATAGGAACTGTTCGCCAACCTACAAGGGTTAAACTTTCGTTAGCAAACTCTTCTTCTAGTATTTTTTTTGATAAGGCTGCAGCAACAGGATCAGGGTTTAAAAAGATCATACCTACTGCGTATTTTTTACCAAGCTTCCAACCATTGTCTTCAGCAACAGCACGAAAAAAAGTATCTGGCTTTTGTAGCAATAAACCACAACCATCACCTGTTTTACCATCAGCAGCAATGCCACCTCGATGTTGCATGCGATCTAAGGCTGAAATAGCAGTTTTAATAAGTTTATGGCTGGTTTCACCATGTTGATGGGCGATTAAGCCAAAACCACAATTTTCACGTTGAACGCTATGATCATAAAGCTGCATTACTGTCTCCTAATAAAAAATCCGCTTGGTTACAGAATAAAAAAGGATTAAAGGTAAGAGAAAAGCGTTTAACTATTCCGTTTTTATCCAAGAGGAGGGATGCTTACATTACTCATTTGCATGGAAAAGGTCAATTGAAATAGAGCTTTTGCTCGTAATTTTTCAACAGGATTTTTAAGGGATAAATTTAGCTTATGCTAATTATTAAGTTTAACTATTTGTTTTCTTCTTTAATTTGTTAAGTTAGGGAAGTTTTGATTTTCATTGTCAGTTTCTTCTTTTAACCAAGCAAGAAAAATATCGAGCCGTGCTTTTTTAGCTGAATTTGGATCATAAACATAATACCGCTTAAACGAGATGGGATGTTTTATTCCAAATGGAATAACGAGTTGCCCCGTGTTTACGTATTGAGGGTATAAAGCCCGAGAAGTTAACGTAAATCCATGGCCACTGAGTACGGCACTTAACGCTATATCACCACTACTGACTTGTGTCCATTTCTTATGATGTTGATAATTTTCAACTCCTGCCTGTTTAAACCAAGTTGTCCAATCAATAGAGCCTGCGTGTTCTAAATTAACCAACCAACACTTTAAAATGTCTTGGGGTTGTTTGAAATTCATTTCTTTGGCCAGTTGTGGGGAACAGACAGGGTAAACATGATCCTCCCCAACGAAGTCATAAACCATTTCGTCGTGAATTTCATTGTCTAAGGTCGTTCTAAAACGAATAGCTAGATCAATATGTCCTTGACGAAGATCTTCAATACGATTGGAAGACAGTACTCTGATTTCTATTTCAGGATGTTTGACTGAAAACCGAAACAAACGTGGCATCAACCAGAGTGAAGTGAAAGCTTGAGTTGAGGTAATCGTTAAACTACCCGTAACTTCTTCGGTTTGAATACTATTAAAGCCTTTCACAAGCGTGTTAAATGCAAGGTGAGTTGCTTGATAGAGTTTTTCGCCACTATTTGTTAACTGCATTTTTCTACCGTTGCGTGTAAAAAGACGAGTACCCAACGAGGTTTCTAATTGTCGCATTTGTTGGCTGACGGCCGCTTGCGTTACAAATAACTCTTCAGCTGCTTTACTGTAACTTTCATGTCTGGCTGCACTCTCAAAACTACGTAAATTGTTTAAGTGCTTTAATCGTTTATCCATTTTGAGCATCTCAATTAATGAATTAAATAAGGTTGGTACTATAAGTTAGTAATAAGCACAGCTTATAGCAAATGTTAATTATTATTGCTGGTTCAATAAAATAGTTCAATGCAAAATAACAGCACCTATCAAAGGAGGACTAACAATGTGTGTATCTAAAAATATCTTAAAACCTATTTCAACTACGATAAATGAAAAAGGGAAAATCAAGCTGAGTATCGAATGCATCAAAGGACACAGCATCGAAAGCCACATTGAAGACGTTACGGAAAATAGCACTGAAAATATGACGGTTGAACTAGACGATGTGACACCTGAATCGTATGTTCCTAGCAAATTTGAAAAACTATTAACGAACATTTCAAATAAGCTAGGTTTATCTTTTGCGATATATCAGAAATAACTCATTGCTTTAACTAATTTCATCAATCCCTTGCATTTATTCTCGTTTACAGGGATAAGTGTTTAAAAAAATAGGAGTCATCAAGTGTTGAAACGTCCATCTTTATACTTATTACTATTAACTAGCGCCTTATTACTACCATTGCAGCTGCAAGCAAAGGTGAGTGATGTAGCAAAACAAACTTCGCAGTATGCTGCGGATACTTATCAAGATCAGATGCTAATGAGCCTTGAAAAGTTAGTGAAATTTAATACCGTTGCCATTGACGGTTTACCTTCAACAGATAATCCAGTGCATCAAGCGTTTAAGCAAGAACTGGCGCAGCAGGCTAAGCAGCTAGGATTAGACTACACCGACCACGGCTATATTGTCATCATCGGTTTAGGTAATAGCCAAGAGCGCCTTGGGATGATCACGCATGGCGATGTTCAGCCTGCGACGCCGGCTAAATGGGCTAAATCTCCCTTTGAACTTGATCTCACCTCAGCGCCTGGAAAGTTAGTGGGCAGAGGAACAGAAGATGATAAAGGCTCAATTTCGAATGCGCTTTATGCAATGAAATCAATTAAAGATAAGCATATTAAACTCAAAAAAAGAATTGAATTATATGTTTATATGGCTGAAGAATCTGACTGGGCGCCGTTAGAAGCTTACATTAAGGAGCACACTTTACCTCAAGTAAACATTACTCTTGATGCTGAATATCCTGTTGTTACAGCAGAGAAAGGTTATGGCACTATCAGTATGACCTTTCCTAACTTGAATTCAGACGATGACGAGGTGCTCTCTGAAAGTGTTCATTTAAGTGCCTTTAGCGGTGGTTTTTTCGGTAGCCAAATTCCCGAAGACGCCCAAGCCACAATCGAAAATGCCAATGAAAAGTTATTAGTTAAACTAAAACAAGCGGCCAAATCACATTCAGGTATTCAGTATGATTATCAATGGCAGGCTAATGCTTTAACGATAAAGGCGCTGGGAAAATCTGCTCATTCATCTAAACCCGAAAACGGTGTTAATGCGATTACCTATTTAGCTGATTTATTATCATTTACCCGTTGGCCTAACAACGCTAGCGGTGCGCTTGTTAATTTTATTAATGATAATATAGGTACAGGTTTATACGGAGAAAAGTTTGGCAATGTTGCTTATAGCGATGATTTTATGGGGCCAATGTCTTTACAAGCAACCGTATTAAAGCAAAAAGAGCAGGGCATAGAGCTTAATATTAACTTACGTCGCCCCAAAGGAAAAACTGCAGCACAGTTAGAAAGTGAGATTAATTTAACGCTTAAACAATGGCAGCAGGCGAATCAAGTAACTCTCAGCAATTTAAAAAACTACATTGGCGAACCGTTTGTGCAAAATAATGCGCCGCAAATAGATACCTTACTAAATGTATTCTCGTTTTATACGGGTATTACTGACGCTAAACCTGTCGCTATCGGTGGTGGCACCAATTCAAGGCTGTTCCCTAATGCCGTTAGCTTTGGTCCTTCCATGCCAGGTAAAGAATACACCGGGCATTCCGAACATGAGTTTATCACCATGGAACAATTTATATTGAATTTAAAAATGTACACTGCGGTGTTGATTGAATTAGCGCAGTAAAGAATACAAGCTTACCCCGTGTAGGGCGTAATTCATTGCGCTGTGTCAGAATGAATTATAACCATGGCTATCCGCCTAATATATTAAATACCCCGGAAGATGATGCTATTGCCTATGAACGTAGCTCGCCAATATACTTCACAGAAAGTTTAACTAAATCATTATTGATCAATGATTAATAGGTAATCTTTTGACTACGTGAAATATCAGTGCTTGCTACCCTTATCATGGCAAACTTTCATTTTATTACGCAGTAGTATGAATTATTATTAGATAAAGAAATATAAAGCACAGTTCTGTCTTCCTATAGCAGCTATTCAGGCCAAGTTAATAGTTTTATTTACATTGTGTTTGTAATTTTATCCTATAACATTATTACAAGGCGTTTTGGGGCGTAACAACAAAAAGCCATTTTAAAATACATATAATTATCTGTTTACAAAGGTGTTTTTTAGTGAAATTATTAACACATGTAATATACGCCGTTTTGGGGTGTTATAAACCCCCAAAATGGTGTTCAATAAGCTGTTAAGTAGCTAATAGGAGTTTTGTCATGGCTGAAGGAAGTTCAGTGGTTAATTTTGGTGATATATCAAAACCAGCTACTGTATTAATTGAAAAAATATCTAGTGCTGTTGGCGTATTATATGAGCCTCGACGTATTAAAAAAATGGCCGTGGCTGAGGCGGAAGCTGAAAAAATCAAAGCTATTTCAAGCCTTGAATTAACAGAGATTCAACAGCGCGGGATCGATCGTTTAATCAATCAAGAAGAACGAAAACAGAAAAACATAGAAAGCATCACAGCACAAGCTATTCATAGTTTACCTAATGAAGCTAGAGTTGATGATTTAGAAGAAGATTGGATTGCACACTTTTTTGATAAATGCGACAAAATATCGGATAAAGAAATGCAAACACTATGGTCAGGTTTACTATCAGGAGAGGCAACTAAGCCGGGTAGTTTCTCTAAACGAACGGTAGATTTTGTAAGCTCCATGGACAAGAAAGATGCTGAAATGTTTAGACGGCTCTGTCAGTTTACATGGGTGATTGATGAGCCTGTTCCTATTATTTATGATACGAACAGTGATATTTATAAGAAGAATGGTATTGGGTTTGATGAATTAAATCACCTGCAAGATATTGGGTTGATAACACTGCAAATGTCAACAGGTTATCTTCACACTGAACTGCCTAAAATTACGAAAGTATATTACTTTGGAGAGTGTACTGAGATAGTGTTCCCTGAAGAAACACCTAAAAATTCAATTGACATAGGTAAGGCAATATTTACGCAAGTAGGAGTAGAGTTAGAAAGGATTTGTGATGCGGAGAAAAATCCTGAATTCTTTGAATACATTCTTACTAGACTTGGTAGTCGTGGCGGAAAGGTGTCAAAAGCTACTTAACAAGGCATTAAAGTCGGATTCGTAACAGTTTGCTCGGTTCCGCTTCGCTTCACATTTTAGCAAACAGTTTCTCACCGCTTAATGCGGCGTTGAGGCTGTAGAATTTCTCCAAAGTAGAAAATCACGGGTTAAATTTATGTTCACAGAGTCTCTAAAAGGCAAGTTTTAATGTATTATTGTCTCATGCAATTAACAAATTAACAAGGACAGTCGCTTAAAGTTGAATAATATAAACCACTGAACTAAGGTTAATCTATAACCATTATTCAGAGGTCTTATTATGACTACTGCCAGAAAGCAACTCATTAGCTTAGTTGATACCCCTTATTATCATTGTATTTCTCGTTGTGTTCGCCGCGCCTTTTTATGCGGTGAAGATAAAAACACAGGGGGAAATTTTGACCACAGACGCGGCTGGGTAGAGGATAAATTACTCAGCCTAAGTCAAGTGTTTGCTATTGATGTGTGCGCTTACGCTGTGATGAGTAATCACACGCACTTGGTACTTTTTGTTGATGAAGCCACAGCAAAAGGGTGGACAACAGTTGAAGTGCTTGATCGCTGGCATCAGTTATTTAAAGGTACGTTATTAACGCAAAAATATTGCCGAGGAGAAGAAGTCCCTGACTACCTTATGGCTTCTTTACTTGAAACGGTAGATGTTTATCGCAATCGTTTGATGGATATCAGCTGGTTTATGCGCATACTCAACCAAAGTATTGCGACACAAGCCAATCAAGAAGACAATTGCACAGGTCATTTTTGGGAAGGTCGTTTTAAATCACAAGCCTTATTAGATGAAGCCGCACTTGCTGCTTGTATGGCCTATGTAGACTTAAACCCTGTTAGAGCTAACATTGCCATAACTCCAGAAACATCCTCACATACCAGTGTAAAAGAGCGAGTAGCACAAGCTAAAAAAGCTAAACAACCCAAATTATTATTACCATTTGTAGGAAACCCACGTAAAGCAATGCCAAAAGGTTTACCGTTTGAGCTTAAAGATTACCTTGAATTAATTGAACTGACTGGTCGCTGTTTTCGTGAAGATAAAGCCGGTTATATTGAAGCAATTCAACCAGCTTTACTTAACCGCTTGAACATAAGTCCCGATAATTGGTTAACCTTGACAAAAGACTTTAGAAAGCTATTCCGTGGTGCGGTAGGACATAGTGATGTGTTAACTGATTACTGTGAACATAAAGGATTAAAGCGGCGAACTAATGTCAATTGCTGTGATAAACTATTGGCTTAACGGCTTAACGGCTTAACGACTTAATGACTTAACGTTTATCACTCCACTTATCTTAAAACAAAACATCAAGCCTGATGTCCTTGGTGTGTCTAAAAAACCGTGTTTTCTACTGTATTTTACAAATTTGGTAAGTATTATTCGCATACAGGATTTATTAGTAATCATTTGGCTTATTTTGAGTGGCTATTTAACTTGTGTTATTGTTTTTTTCTGGTTTACTTTATAAGCGAGTGTCCTAGTTTTCCAAAAGATCTTGACGGTAAACAGTTAAATGGAAAGGTTGATATCTTAGCATAATACGGCATATAACACATATGAGCCCATCTCGCGTCAATAGGCAATAGTGTTCTTTTAGCTACCGCTAGGTAGTTAATTGTTTTCAATCAGTAAATTCGTCTTCTTCGTTATGTCAGTTAGCCATTAAACGCTCGTTTACGGCAAACACATATTGAGGCTCTCTTAGTGTGTTCTCATCACTGCCTGCTTTTCCTTAATCCAGGGGCACTAGACATTCATCGGTTAACCTTTTGCTGGCACTATATTATGTTTACAGCGAGAAAGCAGTTAATTGACGCTAGTAAAAAAAGCGCTTTGATAAATATTATCAAAGCGCTTTTTAGTATGGGGTAATTAATGCTTTAAGCTTAAGCTAATCAACTTAAGGCAAATAACTCTTACCCATTAAATAAGTATCTACTTCACGTGCGCAACGTCGACCTTCGTCAATTGCCCATACAATTAAGCTTTGGCCACGACGACCATCACCAGCGGCAAATACGCCTTGCTTGCTAGTGGCAAACTTGTCGTAATCAGCAGCAATGTTAGAACGGTTATCTTGCTCTAGGCCAAATTGCTCAACTAAACCACCTTCAGGGCCCATAAAGCCCATGGCGATCAGGACGATATCAGCAGGAAGCACTTTTTCACTGCCAGCAACTTCTTGTGGGAACATTTGACCTTTGTCATTTTTCTCCCAGGTAATATCAACCGTATGAACCGCTTTTACATTGCCTTGTTCATCACCTTCAATTTTTTTAGTCATGACTAAATATTGACGCGGATCTTGACCTTGAATAGCAATGGCTTCTTTTTGACCGTAATCAACGAGCAAGCGTTTTGGCCATTGTGGCCAAGGATTCGTGGCTTCTTCACGTTTTTCAGGTGGACGAGGCATAATCTCTAATTGAATGGCGCTTGCACATTGATGGCGTAACGACGTACCAATACAGTCAGTACCGGTATCACCACCACCAATCACAACAACATTTTTACCTGCGGCATTAATGAACTTTCCATCTTTATGCTCACTATCAAGCAAACTTTTGGTATTGGCTTTCAAAAAATCCATAGCAAAATGAATACCATTAAGCTCACGGCCTTCAACAGGCAAATCACGAGGAACTGTGGCACCAATACATAACACTACGGCATCAAAGTCTTTTTCAAGTTGCTCAACGCTAATGTCTTTACCTACTTCTGTGTTGGTTACAAAAACAATACCTTCGTCAGCTAGTAAATCAACACGACGCTGTACTAATTCTTTTTGCAGCTTCATGTTTGGAATACCGTACATTAATAAACCACCGATTCTATCGGCACGTTCATAAACTGTTACCATATGACCCGCTTTGTTTAACTGTGCAGCAGCGGCAAGGCCTGCTGGTCCTGAACCAATAACAGCAACATTTTTACCTGTACGTGCAGAAGGTGGTTGTGCTACTACCCAACCTTCTTTAAATGCTTTATCAATAATTTCTTTTTCGTGAAGTTTGATTGTTACTGGGTCTTCATTAATTCCTAGTACACAAGCACCTTCACAAGGCGCTGGACAAACACGACCGGTAAATTCAGGGAAGTTATTGGTTTTATGCAATAACTCTACAGCATCTTTCCAGCGTCCACGGTAAACTAGATCATTCCACTCTGGAATGACGTTGTTTACTGGACAACCAGCAACAGCCGGAGCAAATTCAGATTTTGCTGATTGACAAAACGGTACACCACAATCCATACAACGAGAAGCTTGTTTCTCGACGTCTTTGAGTGGAATGTCTTCATATACTTCAAGCCAGTCAATTAAACGTTCGTCTGCTTTACGTTCAGTTGGCAAGGCACGACCTACGTTGATAAACCCTGTTGGATTTCCCATAATATATTCTCCTTGCAGCTTAAGCTTTTGCGCTAGCTATGTTGTTTAAATGGATATCGAAAGCTTTTACGGCAATGTCATATTCTGATTCAAAATTGCCGCTTGTGCGTACGTCATTCATGTAACCTTGCATTCGCTTGTAATCTACAGGCATTACTTTGACAAAATGTTTAACATTGTTGTTCCAGTTTTCTAATAATTCACTGGCAACATCTGAACCTGTTGCGTTAAAATGCTCGGTAATTAAGGCTTTTAATTCTGCGCTTTCTGCGTCAGTGTCAACGGTTTCTAAAGAGACCATTTCCATATTGCATTTAGGTGCGAAGTCTTTGTTTTTATCAAGAACATAAGCGACACCACCAGACATACCAGCGGCAAAGTTGCGCCCCGTACTTCCTAGAATAACTGCTTTACCGCCAGTCATGTATTCGCAACCGTGATCGCCTACACCTTCAACTACGGCTGTTGCACCAGAGTTACGCACACAGAAACGTTCACCAGCTACACCACGAATAAAGGCAGTACCAGAAGTAGCACCAAAGAAAGCTACGTTACCAATAAGGATGTTTTCACTTGCTGAGAATTTAGCTTGTTTGCTTGGATAAACAACTAAGTTAGCGCCAGATAAACCTTTACCAAAGTAATCGTTTGCATCACCTTCGAGCTCAAAACGTAAACCTTTGGCTGAGAAACAACCAAAGCTTTGGCCAGCTGAGCCGTTAAATTTCACTTTAATCGTGTTTTCAGGTAAGCCTTCTGCTTGGTACTTTTTAGATATTTCATTAGAAATCATTGCACCAACAGTTCTGTCAGTGTTAATTACGTCATATTCAAGTTCAACACTCTGTTGTGAGTCAAGCGCCGCTTGTGCATCTTTAATCATATTACGATCGATAATATCGTCAATTAAATGTTTTTGCGCAATTGATTGATACAGTGTTTCACTTTCGTCACTTTCTGCTTTGTGTAGTAGTGGTGATAAGTCAATACCTTTGTATTTCCAGTGATCTACATCGCTGCGTGGTTTCAAACATTGCGTTTGACCAACCATTTCATCAATACTCTTAAAGCCAAGTTCTGCCATAATCTCACGTAACCCTTCAGCCATCATAGTGAAGAAGTTAACTAAAATATCAGCACGGCCAGTAAACTTATCACGTAAGCCTTTATCTTGTGTTGCAATACCAACAGGACAAGTATTTAAATGACATTTGCGCATCATAATACAACCTTCAACTACTAGTGCTGTTGTTGCCATACCATATTCTTCTGCGCCAAGTAAAGTCGCAATAGCTAAATCGCGTGGCGTTTTTAGTTGGCCATCAGTTTGTACGGTGATACGGCTACGTAATTTGTTGCGTACTAAGGTTTGATGCGTTTCAGCTAGACCAAGTTCCCACGGTAAGCCTGTGTGTTTAATTGAACTTAATGGTGATGCACCTGTGCCACCATCGTGGCCTGCAATTAATACCACATCAGCGTAGGCTTTAGAGACACCCGAAGCGATTGTACCAACGCCTGCTTCTGATACTAATTTAACGTTAACACGTGCTTCACGGTTAGCATTTTTAAGATCAAAAATAAGTTGTGATAAATCTTCTATAGAATAAATATCATGGTGTGGTGGTGGTGAAATTAATCCTACACCTGGTGTTGAGCCACGAGTTTTACCAATCCACGCGTCTACTTTATCACCAGGAAGTTGACCACCTTCACCTGGTTTTGCACCTTGTGCCATTTTAATTTGTAGTTCGTCTGCATTGGCTAAGTAATGACTGGTAACGCCAAAACGGCCTGACGCAACTTGTTTAATGCGCGAGTTCATTGAATCGCCATTTTCTAATGGTGTAAAACGAATAGGATCTTCACCACCTTCACCACTGTTACTCTTACCACCAATACGGTTCATGGCAATAGCTAATGTAGTATGAGCTTCCCATGATATTGAACCAAAAGACATGGCACCTGATGCAAATCGTTTGAAAATGTTTTCAATTGGCTCAACTTCGCTAATGTCAATTGCAGGGCGATCGCTATTTAATTCAAGCAAACCACGCAAGGTAAATGCTTCTTTAGATTGCTCATCAACAGTTTTTGTATATTGTTTAAATTGATTTGTATCGTTACTTGCCGTTGAATGCTGTAATAAGCGAATAACTGTTGGGCTAAATAAATGACGTTCTCCATCATTTCTCCATGAATATTCACCACCTGTTGGTAATAAATTTTCAATAGCAATACGGTCTGCTTCTGGGAAGCCTTCACGATGACGTAATAATGCTTCTTGGGCGATTTGGTCTAAACTTAACCCTTCAATTCTACTTACTGTACCTGTAAAATATTCATCTATAACATCTGAATTAATACCTAAAGCTTCAAAAATTTGTGCGCCTAAATATGACTGTAATGTTGAAATACCCATTTTAGAGAAGGTTTTCAATAAACCACTGCCAACAGCTTTTGTGTATTTATCTGTTATTTGATCATTTGTTAATTTAGTATCAAGTACACCTTCGTCGCGCAAAGCAAACATACTTTCAAGTGCTAAATAAGGGTTTACTGCGGCAGCACCGTAACCGATAACCGTTGCAAAATGATGAGTTTCACGTACATCAGCTGATTCTAAAATAATATCAGCGTAAGAACGTAATTTTTCACGAATCAAATAATGGTGAACAGCTGCTGTTGCTAATACAGAAGGGATAGCAACATGATCACTGTCTACTTCGCGATCACTTAATATTAAAATTGAATACCCATCTTCAACCGCATTTTTTGCGTATAAGCAAATACGGTCAAGAGCTTTTTTAAGCGCTCCAGCACCGCCATTTGCCTTAAATGTAATACTAATAGTTTTTGATTGCAGATGATCATTATCAATGTGTTGTAACTTACGTAGATCTTCGTTAGTCAACACAGGTTGATCAATTTCAACTTTATGGCAGTGTGCCGCTGTTTCTTCTAATAAATTTAAAGATTTACCAATATAACCACGTAGCGACATAACCAATTCTTCACGAATTGGATCAATAGGAGGATTAGTTACCTGTGCAAATAATTGCTTAAAGTAATGTGATAGTTGTTGTGGGCGATGTGATAACACAGCTAACGGCGTATCGGTACCCATGGCGCCCAATGGCTCTTTTGATGTACCAACCATACCTGCAAGTATTAAGTTAAGATCTTCATTCGTATAACCAAACGCTTTTTGTATTTTACGTAACTCTGCTAATGGTGGTTGCGCAATAGAAGCAGTTGGCACGGGTAACTGATTCAACTCTATTTTATTTTGTGCTATCCACTGTCCGTAAGGTTGTGCTGAGCTGACTTGTTTTTTAACTTCGTCATCACTAATGATACGACCTTGCTCTAAATCAGCAATAAAGATTTTGCCGGGTTGCAAGCGGCCTTTTTCAACGACAGTTGATTGATCAACACATAAGGTACCTGTTTCTGAACCCATAACTAAGGTGCCATCTTCAGTTAATAAATAACGAGAAGGGCGTAAGCCGTTGCGATCGAGTGTTGCGCCAATAACATTACCATCAGAAAAAGATAATGAAGCGGGGCCGTCCCACGGTTCCATAATACACGCATAGTACTCGTAAAAGGCACGTTTGGTGGCATCCATATCTGTTTGGGTTTGCCATGCTTCTGGCACCATCATCATCATAACTTGTGCTAATGAACGACCACTAAGCACTAACAACTCAATTGCCATATCAAGGTTGGCAGAATCAGAATTGTCATTATTACAAATTGGGTTTAACATTTTTAATTCAGCATCGCTGAAATTAACAGACTTAAATAATGCTTCACGGGCATTCATCCAGTTAATATTGCCACGTACGGTGTTAATTTCACCGTTATGAGCTATATAACGAAATGGTTGCGCACGACGCCAAGCTGGGAACGTGTTTGTTGAGAAGCGAGAATGGAACATCGCCATACCTGAGATAGTACGTTCGTCTTGAAGGTCAAGATAATACTGACGAACTTGCTCAGTGGTAAATTGCCCTTTATATACTATTTTAGTTGATGACATAGAAGTAACGTAAAACTCGTCACGTTCTTTAGCAATAGTGGCATTAATTTTATGTGAGGTATATTTACGTAGTACAAATAATTTGCGCTCAAACTCTTGTGCATTTAATTCTGTTGGTTTGGCAATAAATACTTGTTCAATATTTGGCTCGCTTTCAAATGAAGCAGCACCTAGCATTGAGTTGTCGCCAGGCACATTACGGTAACCTATTAATGTTAAACCTAGTTCGATAATATTTTGGTTTAAAATGTCTCTACAGGCTTCACCTTGCGCTTTATCGCGTGGAAAGAAAATCATACCTACGCCGTAATCGCCAGCATTGGGTAGGTTAAGCCCTATGGCTGCAGTTTCTTGGCTTAAAAAATCGTGTGGGATTTGAATAAGTATACCCGCGCCGTCACCACTTTTGACGTCAAAGCCAGTACCACCACGATGTTCCATGCAGCTCAACATAGTAAGTGCGTTTTCAATAATATCGTGAGATTTTTTACCTTTTAGGTTGGCAACAAAGCCAATACCGCAACTATCATGTTCAAATTCGGCGCGGTAAAGGCCTTGTGATTTTTTGCTCATATTATTCATTGGTTATTCCTATTTCATCAACTATGTTATTAGCTATATTATTTGCTAATTTAAGCTGTCTATTTTTAATGCCAAACTGTACGCTGCTGATCCTTCAGAATATTATTATTTATAGCTTCTTGAGCATTAAACACCAGACTTCTACTGAGTCTTTATGAGGTGGCATGCTATTAATGAAAATCATTATTTAAAGCGGTCGGCAAAATTACCCGTAAAAAGAGGTTGAGTCAATGTTTTTGTGAATATATATGCATATTATTTGAATATATACAGCGAAAAATAATTATTAAAAATAATTTTATTTAGTACTTATTAGCGCTAAATGTTTCTTTATTATTGAAAAAACAGACACAAAAAAAGCCGCTACATTACTGCAGAGACTTTTAAAAAAGAGGCTAACAGCTCAATTACTTATTGGCAGATTTTTATGGTTGGTAGCCATCAACAACACCTTTGGTGGTTATACTAACCGCATCATGGGCATGTAAAGATTCAAGATGGTTTATTTTGAGCCAAAAATCATCATATTCTTGGGCTTGATTCATACAGTATTGTAAACGACGTGCTGCATCTTCACAAAACATCAGGTTTTGCCCGTTTAAACGGGCGAATTCTTGTTCATCTTCACGTTTTACTGCCGCTTGTACAGGCGTTTGTAAAGCACCTTCAATTAAATCCACTAAGTTGGTAATAGGAAAATTACTGATATTATTGTTAAGCTTAACTTTTACTTCAGCTACAGAGCGTTGAGAATGCGGTGTTGCAACAATTCCGTCAGTTGTGCCAAGCCATTCATGAATTGTGTCTAAATTAAGGCTTTCATTGGTAAATTTTTGCTGAAATGCTTGTTGAATTAGCTGTCGAGCTAAAGCAGCAGAACATGGGCATGTAGATGAATAACGCACATCAATAGCCATTTCTATTGCCAGTTTACCCTGATTTAAATGACCAGTTAGCGTGATAGGGTATGCTTTCCACCCTTCTTTACCGCTGATTAAAGACTTTCTACGTAAGTGATATTCAAAGTTAAATGTTACTTTGGCTTGATCACTTAAATCATTATGGCTGCTAATAAAACCATCAAGTAAAGTCACTAAGCTTTGATAATTTAGTACGTTACTGGTTGATAGTTCATCTAGAAGTAAGTAAAGGCGTGACATATGAATGCCTTTTGCTTGGGCTTCTTTGAGGTTTACAAACGCATTTACATGCGCTGAAACCATACGCTCACTTTCACCTTTTGAGGCGACCATTATGGGCATTTCAATATTGCTCATACCAACCCAGTCCAGTGTTCCCTCGGTTTGTGCAGTGGTGTGATTGGCAATATCAGGCATCATTGTCGTCATTATGACTCCGCTTTTAAGCTATAGGTACTTAACAAAGGCTGCGCGATGATAGCTAATTAACCGCGCAACAAGTAAATTCAAGGTCGCGTATTCTATCTCATTTTTTAACCTCATACTACTTCAATATTTTACATCGTTTATGGGGTGCATCGTGAGAAAATTTTAACCTTGCACGTCAATAGGGTAGTGGTTTTCTCAGTGGAGGGGATTTTCCTTGTTGTTGTCAGGCAGCTGTCACGTCAATATTCATCTTTGTTTTTGTTTGATAGTTCAGTAAAATCGTTAGCTTTAAAATGTTTTGTAAAGGTTAATGATGAAACGTGTTGTTTTATATATTTCAGATAAATGTCCTCATTGTCGTGAAGCTCAAAAATACTTAGATGATAATGGTATTAAATACAGATTAATCAATGCCAAAATGCAGCGCGGTAGAAAAGAGCTTGATGCTATAGGGGCTCGCTCTGTACCAGCTTTAAAAATTGGTAATGAAGTCATGATTGGCTGGAATTTAGCAAATTTTAAGAAACTCTATGGCACAGGTTAAGCATCAAAGTATCATTTTATCAGCAGCTAAGCATTTGTTACGCGCATAATTTGATTGCTAACATCAATTAAATGACCTGTTTTAAGCCATATTTTAGCGCCTTCTTTACCTGCTTTAGCGTTAATTTTGCTATTTACAGGCACGCGTATCCAGCTATGCTGGGTTAACATATCAGTCTGTTCAGTTAGTGAACCTGATAATACAAATAGCTCTGCACCATTTGTTACAGTAAGTGTTATCTCTGCTTCAGGTTTAAAGTGCAATATACTCACTTCTTCAATAGTATCCTTATACAAAGGGGTAATATGTATTCCCTTAAAGTTTGCCGGTGAAACACTGCCCATAAAATTTGTTTGTAACCGAACGTGCGTTCTATCATCGGGTTGAAATTGCCATAACTTTACTAACATAGTACAACCAGTATCTGAACTTGGTTGGTGCTTCGACTGTGGTGGGTTTCTTATATAAGAACCCGCAGGAAAGTTACCATGTTCGTCTTGAAATACACCATCAAGCACAATAAATTCTTCGCCACCAGTGTGAACATGAGGTGAAAATTTACTGCCAGGTGCATATCGTACTATGGTTGTTGCACGTGCAACTTCAGCACCTACTCTATCAAGTGGTTTTCTATGTACCCCAGGCATGGGGGATTCAATCCATTCAAGGGGTTCACTATGCACAACAACGCGTTGACTAAAATCGGCCGCAATTTTCATTTTTGGTTCCTCAATCAGGTGAATAAAAGAGGCTGACAAACTATCAACCTTTTTAATGTTTTTATATTAACGATTAAGTCATATGGAAGAAACAAAGTTTATTGCCATCTAAGTCATAAACATATGAACCGTAGAAGAAATCAAAACGTTGCCCAGGTTCGCCTGCATCAGTAGCACCTAATTCAATTGCTTTACTGTAAAGCGCTTGTGCACCTTCAATCGATCCACCAGGAATTGCAACTTGTTGACCATTTCCACAACTTTGTTCTTCATTGTTATGGGGCGTACATACAGCTAACATTGCACCACCTGCCTCTGTACCATAAAATTTAATTCTATCCATTTCCATTACTCTTTTACCTCCTATTAGAGTAAGTAAAGCATCGTAAAAAGAAACCGCATTGTCTAGGTTTTTTGAACCGATAGTAGTGTATCCAATCATTATTAGTACCTTAATTTTATCAAATGAATTTTGAAATATATCCATAGGTTTTAATTGAGTGACCTGAGTAATATATTTGTTTTCTAACGAACGAATATTAAGCTACCTATCGATAGGTAGTCAACAAGTTTGTTTGAATTTCTTTTGCGTAATAATTTAAAAAACACAGATATAATATAGATAAACAATGATTTTTTATTGTCGTTCACAATGAAAAATTGAAACTAGGGTAGGAGAGGTAAACAAGTATTTATGTGTTATTCAATGTTTTTTTGTGATGCTGTATCGCGTTATTATCTTGATTGTTCTAATGAAATTCGGGTAATTAATGGGTTTTTACTAAAAGTGATATGCCTTGTAATGGGCTATCTAGTGTTAGATAATTGCCCGTCCAGTATAGGATTATGATCATGAGCAAAAAAGAAGAACTGTTAAAAGTCGCTGAAAATAAAGTACGTAAAGGCGGTTATAACAATTTCAGTTTTAGAGAAATTGCCAACGAAGTTGGAATTAAAAGTGCTAGTGTGCATTATCACTTTCCGACTAAAGCTGATTTAGGCGCTGAGTTAGCACATCAATATACTGACGCTTTTTTAGCGGCATTAGGTGATGTAGACGACATTAAAGCAAGAGGCGAAAATCCAATTGATATTTATACAAAAATTTTCAAAGGTGCTTTGTTGACTGACGATAAAATGTGTTTATGTGGGTTATTAGGTGCTCAAAATGAAAGTTTGCCAGAGAAAGTTCAAGTTGAAGTAAAGCGATTTTTTGTTAAAAATTTAGCATGGTTAAATGCGGCACATACTGCTAATGGTGAAGTTAATCCTTCGCATTCTGCAATAACCACGGTTAGCATACTTGAAGGTGCAATGATGATTAGCAAAGCATTGAATGACCATAGTTACTTTACTCTTGCTACTCAAAAGTGACATCTATAATTATTTATCATGGTTATCTGGGGGACAGTATTTAGTCTTTGTTCGTTTTTATGTAGATAAGGGCTTACGTAAACAGTAGTAGGTATATTTTACACTATTAAACAAATTTCGGGTTGATCCAACACTAAATTCTTTATGTCTACGATTCTCCCAACAACACTATATTTTTTGGATGAAAGTACGTTATTTGAACAATGTTTCTACGTTGGTATACCCCTTCTTACCAGTGGTGTTAACGTCATTAATTTGGTGCTACAGAGAAAAATTGTTAAACTGCATTGGAAATAATGACTTAATCAATTTAGGGTCATGTATAGGTTATGTGTATATAGGTCATTTTATGAATGAAAGTAATGAGTTGATAGAGTTAGATGTTGATCTTCTTAATGAGTATGCCCAAAGTTTAGGTTATCCCATTGTTAAGAAAATGTTTTCTTTGTATGAACAACAAGTAATGATTTATTTGCAAGAGATAGAAGAATCTCTATGTAGTGGTAATGTGAAATTATGGCAAGATCGTTGTCATAAAATGAAGGGGGCTGCGGGTAGTGTTGGTTTGAAAGCTTTATATACTCGACTGAAAAATATGGAAAAAACAAATGCAAACAAAGAGGGAAGGGCACAACAGTTAGCAGAGCTTAATATGCATAATAAACAAGCTATGGCTGAGTTTATGCATTGGTTAGCAAGTTTATAATGCGTTGATTACATTGATTACATTGATTACATTGTAACTGCGTTAGGTTACTCTGATTGCCCAACAAAGCGATAACCTTCACCGTGTATGGTATTAATTAATTCTGGCGTACTAATATCTGATTCAAAATGTTTGCGTAGTCGCCTGATAGTGACATCAACGGTTCTATCGTTGCTACGTAAATCACGTCCGGTCATTTCTTTAATCAAGGCTTGTCTAGACACAATATTACCTTGATTTTTAATCAGTAAACGTAATGCGCGATATTCTCCACGAGGAATTGCAATAATGTTACCGCTAGGGCTTGTCATTTCTCGAGAGTTACCATTTAATGTCCATCCATTGAAATTAACGATTGCTTGTATCGATTCACTATCATTTTCTGCTTTGTTCTTTCCTATTCGGCTTAATATATTGCGAGCTCTGATGGTCAATTCTCTTGGATTAAAAGGTTTGGTCAAATAATCGTCAGCACCAATTTCAAGCCCTAAAATTTTATCAATATCGCTATCACGACCCGTAAGAAATATTAAGCCTAAATTTTTGTTTCTAGCGAGTTCTCTACCAAGTAATAGTCCATTTTTTCCAGGAAGATTAATATCCATTATAACAAGGTTTATCTCATGCTGGCCAAGCATTGCCGCCATTGTTTCCCCATCAGTCGCTTCAACGACTTTATAGCCTTCAGCTTCAAATAAGTTACGCAGGTTAAAACGGGTGACATCTTCATCTTCTACAATAAGGACTTGGTAATTATCCATGCTATTTCCGTAAGTTTTTGTTGTTTTTCTCTAGCAAAAAATAAATTATTTATTTAAATTATAGTGTTAATTCATGCTGGAAATTTATTTAACATCTCGTTAACCATGGTAACTAAGTCTGAATTAAATAACAATTACATTACTTAATATTAGTGGAATTTAATGGTGATAACTTACTACTGCGAAACAAGTGATGCAGGAAAGGTTATGTTAAATGTGGTGCCTAACGCTGCGCTACTTTCAAAGTCTATGTGCCCATTTAATGCTTGGGTTACTATATTATAAACTAGATGAAGCCCTAGGCCGCTGCCACCACTACCGCGCTTAGTTGTGGTAAAAGGAGCAAAAACTTTTGTTTTAATGCTTTCATTAATACCTATTCCATCGTCTTTGTAGCAAATATGCACTTGGTTACTTAAAAATATAACATTAATATCTATTGTGCCATTTGGTTTATTTTCAAAGCCATGAATAAGAGAGTTTAGAATTAGGTTCATCAATACTTGGTTAATAGGCCCTGGTTTACTTTCAATAATAAGATGTTCAGGGCAGTCAACAACAAGTTCAATATGTTGTTTAGTGAGTTTTCCTTTTAATGTTATTGATACTTCGTCAATTAATTCTTTAACATTAAATACACGTATGTCGATACTTGATTGGTCAACAGCTACTTTTTTAAAACTAGAAATTAATTTAGCAGCGCGTTCCAAGTTTCTATAAATTATTCCTATATTTTCCTCTCCTTGATTTAAGAACTTTTTCAATTGACTTGATTTTAAAGATTTATTTTCAAAAGCCTGTTTAATTTCAGTGAGGCGATCACTCATTAATGATGAGGCAGTAACTCCTAGCCCAATAGGCGTGTTGACTTCGTGAGCAATACCAGCCACCATATCGCCTAGAGAAGCCATTTTTTCAGTTTCAACTAGTTGTCCTTGAAATTGATGAAGTTTTTCTAATGTTGATAGCAGTTCTTGGTTTGATTCTTTTAAAGCATCTGTTCTTGTTTGAACTTTTATTTCTAAATTTTGATTTTTTAAAAGTATTTGTTGGTATTTTTCATTTTCTTTGTTGAGATGTCTTGCTGTTTTATTGAATAAAAAATTAATGTTTTGGGCTAAAATATCAAATTCAATAAGTGGCAGTGTTTTAATTGTGTGATGATATTTTTTACTGTGAGATACTGTTTGTATTGACTCTATTAGTGTCGTGATTGGTTGATTAATTTTCTTGTTGATTATATGTGCTAAGAGTGCAAAGAGTGTTAACCCCAATAAAAGTAGCAGTACAGCATCAAATATTAATTCACGACTAAAAGCATCAATATACTTTGTACTTATTTGAATATACAGATAGCCGTATATCGTTTGATTTTGTTCAATTTTAATGATCACTTCTAAATGATTTTTTTGGTATTTAAATGATGATAATTCTGGTATTTGAGCTATTTTATCGGGTATAGATGGATAATAAATGTTTTTATTAAAACCCGTAAAGAAAGTTATTCTATCGTCTTTCAATTTTTTATAAATGTGAATGTAACTGATATCAGTTAGAGAAACTAATTTTTTCAGTTCGGCATTGAGTGCATCGTTATCATTTTTAAGTAAATAGTTAACGCTTACCTGCGCTAAAATATTTGCCCATGCGAGTGTGTTTCTCTCTAAACTCGACTTTTCTTGTGTTTCAGCGATGTAGATAGTACTAACCAAAATGAGCGTTAATACAAAAAAAGCCCCTCCCAGAATTGAGCTAAATAAAAACTTTTGATTAGACATTAATTTGATTTTTTTATTCATAATGTCACCATCGCTGAAAAATATAAATATATCAAGTTTGCTTCACTGTATTTAGTTCAATTGACTGTAATAAATAGTAAAACCCTGCTTGCTGGTAAGGTTGTCTGTTTTACCAATGTGTTGTTGCATGATGGGTTGATACTGTAAAAAACTATTGGCGACTATGGTGATATTGCTTTGAGGTGCCATGTAGTGGCTAATGCCTTTTAAAAACTCTTCTGTTGCTTGATAGCTGGTTTTTGTTCCTTGGTGAAAAGGAGGGTTGGAAACAATATGTTGATAGTGATCTTTAACCATGGATAAGCTATTTGAGGGAAAAACATTACCTGATAAATTATTTAGAGCAAGTGTTTCTTCCGCTGACCTTATTGCTAAAGCACTCACATCAAGTAAGGATAAGTGTGTGTTAGGGTGTTTTTTACCTATAAAGCAACTGATCACCCCAGCACCACAGCCAAAATCTAATACTTTTCCTTGCATTACTTCTGGTAAGTTGTTTAACAGTAAAGCGGTTCCAACATCGAGTTTTTTCTGGCTGAAAACACCGGGAAGGGAAGCGACGGTTAAGGTTACATTGCTCACAGATAGTTGATATTTTTTAAACCAGTTATCAATATTGAATGCTTTATTTAGGCTGTCAGATTTAACAATGCCGGCAAAAACTAAACAGTGGCGAGCCGCATCAATCTTTTGGCAGTGTTGTAAAAAATTTTGTGCTAATTTAGGACTTGATTGCACCCCCCCTTTTTTCTCGCCTACGAGTATTATTTTAGCGCTTTCAAGTAAGTAAGGAGCAATCATTGCGAAAGTGAAAGTTAATTCGTCTTTACTTTTTGGAAAGTTGATGATGACTAAGTCATGTTTTAGGTCACTTTGATATTCACTGTTAAATTGTGAAGCAACGCGAGCACTGTACTTGTTATTAATTGCCATGTGGTCAATATAATTGGTGTTATAACAACTAATTGTTGCATTAGGGTTTTCATCTAAATAACGGTCGATGAAGCCATCTGCCGTTAAATTTATAAACAATGGGGTGTTAGCAGATAATAGCGCACCATTACGCAATAATACTTGGCTGATATTTGACGTTGGCATGAATGGGTATAATAGTGAATATGATAGAAGATAGTATTCTACTGAATAACCTGTTGAATTCAACTTTTAGAGACGTTCAATATTGACAAAAAAGTGCTTGAAGTGTTTTAATAGCCGCGTCCCTAATTATAACTTTGTGGTTTTTTTATTCCGCGAAGTTCTAAAGGGGCCAGAAGAGGAGCATTAACCAGGTAACTACTGTTGCAATATTTATTGCCCAGAGATCAAACTCTGATAACAGTAGTAAGGGGGATTAATGCCGAGATAATTATTTATTTGATGAAATAGTTATCGGTTGCTTGGGCTGAATCCCAACAACTGTCACTGATATTAGCTTACCCAGTGTAGGTTATAATTGAGTGGAGAGCTTCTGGCCTTTGCATAAAAGCCAGTAAACACCCTGTTTACAAAAATACCGTGGTATTTTTATTTGGTTTTTAGTGAATGCCGTTAAGTTCTCCGAACTAATATGTACTGTGCGCAGTACAATCATTAATGAGTTCGAGAGCAATGAATAATACATCATCTATAAACATAAATTCCCAAAGTATTGGTAGTCAAAGTAATGCTGTGCGCAGTATTGAGGACTTTCCATTATGGACAGCGTTAGTTACGCCTTTTCTTGAAAATAATCACATTGATTTTACTAGTTTAAAAAATATTGCAACTGCGCAAGCGCAAGCAGGTAATGCTTTATTGCTACTAGGCAGTACAGGGGAAGGTTTAGCATTAACCAATGCTGAGCAGTTAAGTATTGTGGAGTTTGTATGTGGCTTACAGCTAAATGTGCCAATAATGGTTGCTGTGGGAGGCTACAATTTACCAGAACAAGTCAATTGGATTCAGCAATGTAATGAGTTTAATATCGACTGTTTTTTACTGGGTACGCCTGTTTATGCGAAACCAGGTGTTGTTGGTCAAACGCAGTGGTTTGAGGCGTTATTAGACGCGGCAAAATACCCTTGTATGCTTTACAACGTACCTTCTCGCAGTGGTGTGGCAATTCCTGTAGAAACAGTTAAAAGCTTACAGAATCATCCTAATTTTTGGGCTATGAAAGAGGCGAGTGGCGATCTCACTCAGTTTTTGAATTATCGTGAGTCTTGTCCCAATATTGAATTATACAGTGGTGAAGATGCTATGTTACCGTATTTAGTACCTGCAGGCGTTAAAGGCTTGGTTTCTGTGTGTGCTAATGCTTGGCCACAAGCTACTCAAAGCTACGTACAGTTATGTTTAGCTGGTAAAACTGAAAATATGTTTCCCCTGTGGAATAACGCTGTAGCAGCGCTTTTTTGTGTTGCTAACCCCATTCCTGTGAAAGTGTTAATGCAGCAACAACACAATATTCAGACACCAGTATTACGTGCACCACTTACCCACTTAGAATTATCTGATAGCAGTGTGTTATTAGGTTTTGACGAACAAATTAATCAATGGTTAACGCAGGTTAGCCAATCTTCTTTTATAAATATACATGAAAACAGGAATATTGCATGAACTGGCAAGATGTTATAGCACAGTTAGAAACAGGCGCATTACGCGCAGCAAATCAAGACGAAAATGGCAATTGGTATGCTAATGTTGAAGTAAAGCAAGGTATTTTAGCTGCGTTTAAAGCAGGGAAAAATATTAGTTTTGAAGATAATTATTTAGGCTTTGTTGATAAAGACAATTTACCCGCTCGCCAATTTTCACCCGAAGATGGTGTGCGTTTAGTCCCTGGCGGATCTTCTGTTCGCGCAGGTGCTTATGTTGCCGAAGGCGTTATTATTATGCCACCAGCTTATATTAATGTTGGTGCTTATGTTGATAGTGGCACAATGGTAGACAGCCATGCTTTAATTGGCTCATGTGCACAAGTTGGTCGTAATGTGCATGTGTCTGCCGCAGTACAAATTGGTGGTGTATTAGAGCCTATTGGTGCTAGCCCTGTCATTATTGAAGATAATGCCTTTTTAAGTGCAGGTGTTGTAATAGTTGAAGGTATTGTGGTGAAAAAGGGCGCTGTTTTAGCCCCTGGCGTTACGTTATCTAAATCAGTTCCTGTGTATGATTGTGTTAATGAAGTGATGCGTGAAAAAGGCGCTGAAATTCCTGAGAATGCTATTGTAGTGCCAGGTACACGCCCTGTTAAAGGCGAATGGGCAAAAGCACAGGGCTTGAGTATGGCTTGTGCTTTAATTGTAAAATATCGAGACGAGCAAAGTGATGCCGCACTCGAGTTAGAGTCAATTTTGAGATAAGCATTATGACTAAACCCGTTTGGTTCGACTCCTCTATTGAAAGTGCATTACTAGCGCATCAGTCGCCAGAAGATGAGCAAGGTTATTTTGTTTATCAACTTGATGCCTTAAAACAACACCTTGCTAAATTACAGCAGCAAGATGTGATTAAGCTGTGGTTTGCTGTGAAAGCTAACCCCTTATCAAAAATAATTCAAACTCTTGATAGTGAAGGTTTTAATTTTGATGTGGCTAGTTCAGGTGAATTATCGCAAGTGTTAGCACAAGGAATTAATCCTAATCGAATACTTAATACTGGACCAGCTAAATCCAAAAAACAGCTGAGGGCATTCTTAAGGCAAGGGGTTGCTACGTTTGTTGTTGAAAGTTTAAACCAATTAACTTGGCTTAATGAAATTGTTCAGGATGAACATTTTGGGAAGCCAACGGTGTTATTGCGAGTACAGCTACAATGGCCTGACGGTGAAAAAAACCCTTTAGGGGGAAATAGTTTAACGCCTTTTGGTTTGTCAGTACAAGAATGGCAAAGCGTACAGGTGAGTGATTATTCCGCTTTAAATATTTGCGGTTTACATATTTTTCAATGGGGCAATATGCTCAGTAATGAAAAAATGTATTCTTTGTGGAGACAAATGGTGGCACCGCTAACCCAACTTGCCACTGATATTGGTATGGATCTGAAGGTTTTAGATTTGGGTGGTGGTTTAGGAATTGACTACCTTAGGGAAGGAAAAACCTTAACTTGGCAGCAAATTATTTGTGATTTAGCCGATATTAAATCTCAAGCTGGTGTTGATGAACTTTGGTTAGAATTAGGGCGCTTTGCGGTAGCAGAGTGTGGTTATTATGTTGTGCCTGTGGTTGATAGAAAAATAAATTATGGTCAAGAACAACTCGTGTTGGCTGCGGGCATTAACCATATTATTCGCCCAGCAATTACAGAACAACCTTTTCCAGTGACTTTACTTCGTCAGTCAGACCAAGCTGAGCAATATTTTGATATTCATGGCCCACTATGTACTAGTATGGATAAGCTAGGTCATTTACCATTGCCTTCAGATGTTCAGATAGGTGATGAATTAGTTTTTGGTTACTGTGGTGCATATGGATTTACTGAAAGTATGCCATTCTTTTTATGCCATCAATTGGCGGCGGAATATGTTGTACAAAAAGGTGAATTAGTTGAAATTAGAGCGGCTAAGCCAGCGAGTAGTTATTTAGCGTAAATCTAGCGTAAATTTATTTTATGTAAAGTAGATTACCTTTTGTTTGAGAGATGAAAGATGAGAGAAAATATGAATAACTTCGAGACTAATACCTTTGAAAAAAGCATTATGCATATGGGTGAAATGGCTAGTGGTGCTAAACTGACAGTACCCGTTTACTCTTTTGACATTGAACCAACAGGCCAAAATGCTTGTCTGAAAAGTAAAGTACCTAATGTGTATATTCAAGCTAATATGCATGGCGCAGAAGTACAAGGTAATGCCGTAATTTTTCAGTTACTCGAATTATTAAAAAATTGCAATATTCAAAGTAATATAACGCTAGTGCCTTATGCTAATCCCGTTGCTTGTAATCATAAAAATGGTGAATATACACTAGGTCGGTTTGACCCCATAACTGGCGTTAATTGGAACCGTATGTATCATTTTGATGAAACAGTGATAGCACCTTTTGCAGAGCAAAATATTGATGCTACAGACGATGAAATACAGGCCAATTTTCAACAATTATTACTAGCACAAATTGAGCAAAAACTTGATCATAACATTTGGGGGCTAACGACAGGGCAGCGTATTGCTTATCAACTGCAACGTATGGCACACCAAGCTGATTTGGTACTTGATTTACACACGGGTCCTATTTCGAGCAAACACTTATATTGTCCTGAATATGCCAAGGCAAGTGCAAGCTATTTTGATATTCCTCACACATTATTAATTCCTAATGATTTTGGTGGTGCGATGGATGAGTCAACCTTTTGTCCGTGGTGGAGTTTACAAGAAGCGTATAAAAAACTAGGCAGAAATTTTGTTATGGGTGAAGGCATATTTGCGAAAGAAAGTTTTACCGTTGAGCTAGGGTCTCAAGAGCAAATTGACTTAGCAGTAGCACACAAGGATGCTTTAAGTATTTTAAGTTATTTGCAATATAAAGGTGTTATTACACAAGAAGATGATAAATCTACTGCTTCACAAATCACTTCACAATATAAGCAACCTAATGGTTATTTTCCTCAAAAAATGACACGGTATGCTTGTTATTTAGATGACTACAAAGCCTTATATTCGCCAATGGGGGGGATGGTAGATTATTTAGCTGAATTTGGTAAACCCTTGCCAGCAGGCGAGCCATTAGCGCGTATTTTACGTATGGATAATTACGGTGATGGCGATCCTTTACACAATGTTTATTTAGACCGTGATGTGATCCCCATTTTGCATTTTGCCTCCGCCAGTGTAAATCAAGGCACAGAGTTGTATAAGGTTTTTTGCAATTACTTTGAGCTATAATACTGATATTAGTTGATAACTTACTTTCTATCCCGTTTTTTGTATAAGGTACGTTGATGATAAGCGTCTATTTATTTGACTGGGGAGATACCTTGATGGTTGATTTCCCTGATAGTACTGGCAAAATGTGTGAATGGGAAACTGTTCAGGCGGTTTCGGGTGCTAAAGAAGCTTTAGCTACATTATCTAAAACTGCACAAGTGTATATTGCTACAGGTGCAGTTGACTCAACTGAATTAGAAATACAACAAGCCTTTAAGCGCGTAGGTTTAAGTCAATTCATATCTGGATATTTTTGTAAGGCTAATACAGGGATATCAAAGGGCACACCTCAATTTCTTAATACTATTATTGGTAAATTAAACGTATTACCTGTTAATGTGGCTATGGTGGGAGATAGTTTTGAAAAAGATATTAAACCTGCCGTAGCTTTTGGTATTCAAGCTATTTGGTTTTCCAAAAATAATACAGAACCAGTTCCTGATAATGTTAAAGTAATAAAGCAGTTAAGTGAATTGTACTGATAACAGTTGCTTCAACTGGTTTGATTGCATTTTAGGGAGAAGAATTTTGAGCACTAAAGACGAAATTATAAATTTCATGAAAACAGATTTTCCACAAGCTAAATGCATAATTGAACAAGTGGGAAATCAATCATCAGTTGTAAAACACCCCGTTGGCTTTGATGAATTACGGCCAGGTGGCACTGTTTCAGGACCTGTTTTAATGGCTGTGGCAGACTATGCGTTATATGTTGCTATTTTAGGTGAACTAGGTCTTGTTGTGCTTACGGTAACCACCAGTATGACAATTAACTTTATGCGAAAGCCGTCATCAGAAAAGGCTATTATTGGTGAATGCAAATTATTAAAGGTGGGTAGAACCCTAGTTGTTGGAGAAGTTTCATTATATTCAGAAGGTGACCCTAAACCTGTAGCGCATGTTGTTGGTACGTACTCTGTTCCGCAGTCTGCCTAATACTATACACGGTATAAAGTATGCATTGTTTTACGATCCAATTAATTTCTACACTCGTATATAAAAGGTGCTTAACTTGCAGCATTCATTACTACTAGATAAATATTTAGTGTCACTACAGGCGTTAAAAGGGGGAGAAAAAGCACCTGTACTTGATCTTGCCTGCGGTAATGGTCGAAATGGCTTATATTTAATTGAAAACAATATTAATGTCACTTTTGCAGATGTGAATAGCGAATCTCTTGAGCAAGTCAACCAATCGGTAAAAAAGTTAGCAACAGATAAGCAAACACTAGCAAACATTTGGCACGTAGATTTTGAGCAAAGCAATGCAGTGTCATTAGACACCGTACCAACTATCATCACACCATTAAAAAATAAATTGTTTAGCGCAGTTATTGTTTTTCGCTATTTACACCGACCTTTATTTGAACAAATTAAAGCAGCAATAATGCCTGGTGGTATGATTATTTATGAAACATTTATCGAGCAACAAGCGCAATTCGGACGCCCTAAAAATACTAATTTTTTATTAAAAACAGGTGAATTAACTACTACTTTTTCTGGTTGGAAAATAGTGCATAGTTTTGAAGGAGTTGTTGATGTTCCTACACAAGAGCATACCAAACAAGCTATTGCACAAATAGTTGCTATAAAGCCAGATTAGCAGTTGGGTATTTTGTGTTTGTTTTTTGTACATCTTTTATTTTTATTTAAATATCATCAAGCATTATGTTTGATATAGATCAATATTAGCTTCTTTTTATACTCATAACTCGTTAAAATGCCCCCTTTATAATTTATAGGAGTGTAAATAGGCATGTCACACGAAGAAGACTTTAAAGATACTACCGGCGCAGGCCAGATTTTATTAATAATAGTAGCATTAATTGCTTGTCCTTTATTGCCAATGTTAATGGGTTGGTTCACTCTACTTAGCTAACACGCGACATCTTTATATAACGACACGCTCTGAGGTGGGTAGCAAGCTTTATAACTTACTTTCCTTTTAATTAATATTTGTCGTGAATTCAATAAAGAATATACTTTATCAAACGTTAAGACTTATTACTCAATAACTAGCTTGTATTAGGTTAATACCAATTGCATTAATTAAGTTCCCACCTTTATCCAGTCTCTAGAGCATAATTTGATCACTCTAGAGGCATCAGATATAAAACGATTCCAAGCTCTACTGCATTCATCAACAATATCGTCATAGCCCTTGAAACATCTATTGGCGAGTTCATTTTGGCGTAGCCATTGCCAAACTTGCTCTATAGGATTTAACTCTGGTGAATAGGGAGGCAACTTTATGATGGATAGATTATCGAACTTATCCGTTAAATGATATTGATGCCAAGCGGCACCATCGACAACGATAACTGCATGGCGCCCCTCTGGGACTTTTTTTGATATTAACGCTAGGTGCTTTTCCATTACATCCATATTCATGCATGGTGCTATCAATGCTTCAGTGTCACCTGTTGCTGGACACACAGCACCAAACAGATAGGCGTATTCA